>CAYOGX010001160.1:0-1954 GCA_964403235.1 uncultured Planctomycetales bacterium
CGGAGCGGGCCGCCGGGCGCGTTGAGTTCGCCGATCACGCGGCGAACGTCGCCCATCAGGTCCAGAACGTTGGCACCGACCTCGCGTTTGATGAAGAGCGTCATCGACGTCCGGCCCTTGCACTGGTCGAAGTGGACCTTCTTCTCCAGCACAAGTGTGACCTGGGCGATGTCTTCGACCCGGATGGGTACGCCGCGCTTGTCGTACTTCACCACGGTGCGGCGTAGCGGCTGGAGCGAATCGAACTGGCCGATCACGCGGAACCGCACGTCCTGGCGGCCGCCGGCCATGTCACCCGCCGACTCGTTGACGTTGTCCGACTGCAGCGCGGCCCGCAGTTCGGCGGGACTGATCCCCCGCTGGGCCAGCGCCACGGGATCGAACTGCACGTGAACCTCATGCTCGCGCCCGCCGTAAATCCCCACCTCGGCCACACCGGGAATCCGCTCCAGGGCGGGTTTCAGGTAGCGGTCTGCGTAGTCGTAGAACCGCGCCACTTCGTACTGCGGATCCTCGGCCTGGATCAGGCAATAGGCCACGGCGTCGTCGCTGGCGCTGTCCGAAGCCCGAACCACCGGTCGATCGACGTCGTCCGGGTACATCCGCACCTCGTCCAGCCGGCTGGCGACTTCCTGCAACGCCCGGGATATCTCGAAGCCAACATTGAATTCCAGCGTGACTTGGGCCCGGCCGAGCTGCGCCGTCGAGTACATCTTGTACAGCCCTTGGACCGTCTTCAGCTTCTCTTCCTGCTCGATCAAGATCGACTCTTCGATTTCCTCCGGGCTGCGGCCGGGCCACTCCGTGCGAACGGTCACGACCGGCCGCTCGACGTCGGGCGTGAGCTGGATTGGGATCTCCGTCAGCGCGATGATCCCGAACAGCAGGATGAGGATCACGCCCACGGCAACCTTCACCGGATTCTCGATGGCGAACCGGATGATGTCCACCGCTACTCTCCGTCGAGGGTCACGATGGTAACCGGCTGGCCCGGCATCAGCCGCTCGGCGCCCTCGATCACGACTCGCGCGCCGCCGACCAGAAGTTTCCGTCCCTGCGCGGTTTCGGGCACGACGGCGTATTCAGTTTCCATACGCACGTCGATCTTCACGGGCGCGGGCTGCACCTGCGTGGTCTGCGGTTGCTCGCCGGCGACGGCGGCCCAGACCGTCGAGCCGTCGGGCCGCACGATCACGGCATCCTTCGGCACGACCAGGGCTTGCCTTCCAGGCCCCGTGGCGATCATCGCCGTGACGCTCATGCCGGCCTTCAGCCGTCCCGTTTGGTCGTCCAGTCTCACGCGGACGGGAAAGGTCCGCGAGGCCGAGGCCCCCACCGGCGTGATCGAGACGACCCTCCCGGACACCTCTTCGCCCAGGGGATCGATGACGATTGACTGCGTCTGATCGACGCGGATGTGGTTTATGACCGACTCGGGAACCATCAACCGGGCGTCGATCTGGCCGCGGGAGACGATGTCGACGATCGGCGATCCGGGCGTGACGTGTTCGCCCAACTCGGCGTGTTTCAAGACCACCGTACCGTCGAACGGCGCCAGGATCACGGCTCGCTGTTGTTTTTCGATTTCCTCGTCAATCGTCGCCCCGATTTCGGTCAGCTTGGCTTGCAGTTCCGCCACGGCGGCCCGCTCCTGCTCTGCCTGGCTTAAGGTTATCACGTTCTTGCCGCGCAGCCGCTCGACGCGTTTCAGCTCAGCCGTCTCGAAGTCGAGCTTGGCTTGTGTCGAGGCCAATTGGGCGCGACAGCGTTCCAGGGCCAGCTTGCACCAGATGTCGTCGACGCGCGCCAGGACGGTCCGGCCGCCGTCTACGCCGCGGCCCTGCAGGAGGCGCGTGCGGCACGGACGGCGCGCTTCAAGACGGTTGCCGAAGCAACCGGTCAACCGGCGCAGACGATGGACTGCATCTTCACGGCACCCGCCCGCATGCGGACG
>CAYOGX010001161.1:0-1953 GCA_964403235.1 uncultured Planctomycetales bacterium
TGATCTTGTTCTCATACGTCGTGAATGGAACCCGGTCGACCCTCTCCCCGCGAAGGACCCTCTGCACGCGATCAAGTGGCGTCATCGGTCGGCTATCCGGGCACCGTTTCGGTCTTCGTAACGGGTCTGTCTGTTTCGACTAGCGTGCGGGAACCGACCCGCAGGACGCGCGCGTCCTCGACGAGGTAATGCGTGGCCTTGCCCGTTGAATCGAACCGGACGGCGAAGCCGGCCGCGTCGGTTTCGATTGTCCCCAGCTTAAGCGTCTTCGGCGACGTATCCGCCGATCGGAACGCAACCACATTACGCTGACCTTCGCCGACGATCTCACACGCTGACAGACTTGGATGGTCAAGCGTGCGCACCGCAGTATCAGGCGGCGGCTTCTGTTTCCACGGCCACAACACTGTCAGGAACTGCACGGCCGACGCCCGCTCGACCGTTGATGCCGTCAGGTGCCACTGCTTCGGCCAGTTGTCGGGTCTGTCGAGTTCGGCCGGCGGCGTGGCCTGATCCGTCTGGGTGAATCGGATCTTGCCGGGGGCCAGCATGCGAACGTCCATCCGCGCCGCACCTTGGCGGACGCGCACCCGCCTCGCCGGTCCGTTGACCGCCATCTCGCTCAGGCTGTGCAGCCACCACTCGAACGCCACCGGCTTCGGCGCGACCACGTCATCGAACACGACGAAAACGCCCGGTCGGACGTGGATGACCTTGCGGACGAACCGTTTCAGTTTGCCCTTGTACGCCCGTGTCGCATCGCCGACGGCCAGGTCATACGCGTCGCCCGTCGTGAAATGCGTAATGCGGCCGTTGGCCGATCGATCTCGGACCTTCTGACCGATCCCGCCGTCGATCGTGATCGAGCACGCCGCTTTGGTCTGGCGCGTCCAACCCGAATGGTGCGGCGAGCCGTACCACGGATAGTAGCCGGACGCGATCGCCAGCGGTTCACCGAACGCCTCCACCACAAACGCGTTCTGATTCGCGTGCCCGTGGCTGATCCCGCCGTACGGGCTCGATCGCAGCAGGAGATAGGCATCGTTCTTCGCGTCACCCAACGCGCTGTGCATCGCGACGAGCCCCACGCCCGGGAACACCCTCGCCTGGGGCAGATCGGACGGTGCCTTGGCCTTGACCGTGGCATCGCGCAGCACCACGCCGAGAACGTTGCGCCCGGCGCCGCTCTTGGCGGCATTGGCGTACCACCGCGCATAGGGGTCCCGCGTTAGCGTCGAGAACCAGTACAGCAGATATCCCCGGCCGCGACCGGGCCGACCGTTCTGACCGTCCCCGAACGGACTGTGGCCCGCATAGGGCGGGTTCGTGTAGATCGCATAGTACGGCGTGTTGCGGAAGAACGGTTTAGCCGCCAGGTTGTGGCCGCTGATCTGCCGCAGCGCGACCACGAAGTGCAACGCGAAGCTCATGTACGCGTTCCAGTAGCCCGGCCCCTCCTGCCAACCGCCGTCGTCCGCGCCCCAGGCAGGGAACACCCCCCAGTAGACCTGCGTGACGTACCGCAGCCATTCGGTCGCTTCGGGCCATTCGTGCGCGAACGACAGCGCGGCCTCGCCGAGGAACCCCAGCGTCCGATTGGCATGGCTCCCGTGCGGATTACTCTCGAACTGGCGGCCTCGCAGATACCGGTAGAACTGTACGGCCCGGACGCGCATCACCGGCTCGACCTTCTTGCGCTCCTCGGGCGTGAACAGGTCGTACGTCCAGTCGTAGGCCCGCGTGCCCCGCATCATGACCCACATGGCCGGCTCGTCGTTGTTCCGGTAGCTGGTGCTGCCCTCGGGGTCCCAACTGAAGAAATGCAGGATCCGGCGCTTGGCCTCTTGCCCGTACTTGGCCTCGCCGGTCAGCAGATACAGCAGCCCGCAGGTCTCCATCCGATCCATCGGCGGGCGGGTCCGAACGAAAATCCCCCGGTAGTACTTGCCCCGC
>CAYOGX010001162.1:0-1952 GCA_964403235.1 uncultured Planctomycetales bacterium
TGCCAGCAAGACGATGCCGGCGAGTTGACCGGCCACGACGGCGTAGGTCATCCCGGTTGACTCGAACCACCACCATGACCGCGCGGGCGTCCGCGCGCTGAGGACGATGGCAAAAGCGGCGATCACGAGAAAGTGCATAGGTGCGTCCGGGCTCTTCGCTGTGGAGGGTTCGACACGCCCCCAACGTCAGCGCTCCTAGGGCCATTCTAGACGAGATAAACTACGTGCCAAGCCAGTACCGGAAGAAATCCTCGGGCCAGTACGCCATCGCGCCGATGACGCAGCCGACGACGGTCCCGATGACGAGCACCAGCTTGGTCAGGATGATGGTCCGGTTGAACCGCCGCAGTTGGCGGTGGTCGCGGGCCAGGAGCCGGACGAAGTCCATGCGCGAGGCGATACTGCTGTGACGCCAGCTCCGCGCTGCCGGCGGGATGCCGTTCAGGATGGCGATCCGGTACAGGGCCTCGGCGAAGACGTCGGCGGCGGCGGGACAGAGCGCCTTGCGGTCCGGTGCCTCGCCGGCCGGTGGATGGTGGACGTGGCACTCCGTCCCGCAGTGGTCCATGTTCCAACCTACGCAGCGGACGCCGAAGACGTCGGCTTGACGCTCGAATCGGCGCGACACCCATCCGAACCCGAACACCCAACACAGCAACACCATCCCCATCGCGATCAGATCGACCGCGTTGTTCCACTCGTCCCGGGACACGTGGAGCCACTTCTGCCAATACGGGTAGGGCAGGTACGTCCAGACGAGCAGCAGCAGCCCGCCGACGATGAACATGCTGACGCCCGCGAACAACAGATAGAAGTGGATGTGGAAGTGCTTGACGTGGCCCGCCTCGTGGCCGAAGACGGCTTCGATCTGGTCGTCCTTCATCGTCTCCAGCAGCCCGTCGCTCAGCAGGATGTAGCGGAACGTTGGGACCAGGCCCATCACGGCAGCGTTGACGACGACACCGTCGCTCTGCCAAATCAGGATCTGCCGATAGCGCAGCCGGATGTGCTTGCAGATGCTCTCGAGCCGCGCCCGTAGCCCGTCGTGCGGGAGGACGCCCGTCTGCCAGACGTACCGAAGGATGACGGGCGAGACGAGGAACATCAGCCCCGCGGCAATCATCAGGGCGACCTGCTCGGCGTAGTCGAGACGCGTCCACCGCCAGAGCTGGGCGGAATACCTGGCCGCCAGATCGTAGCCGATCAGGATGCCCGTCATCGGCACGACAATCAGCAGCAGTTGGTGGCGGATATTGAACATCAGGTACTCGCCCAGGCGCCAGACGCGGCGGGACGGGGCATCGTCAAGCCGGGCGCGCTGGACGGCCAGGCCGCGGATCGCGCGGTCGGCCGGAAACTGGACCGCCCAACAGACGATCACCCCCAGAAAGAACGGCATCATGGCGACGAGGTCGTCAACGGCCACGATGTTCTTGAGCCGCCAGTGCTCGCGAACCACCACCGTCCATGGCGTCAGCAGCACGTCCGCGCCCAACCCGATCAGCAGTAGAGAGCGGATTACCACCCCGGATCGTGCGAAGAGCCGCTGGGCCGGATCGGGGTTCCACGGCTGGCGCACGAGCCGGCGGATGACCCACAGCGACGAGACCAACGCCAACAGGATCACCGCGGCGAGCTGGCCGGCCACGAAGGCGTAGGTGATCCCCGTCGAATCGAACCACCACCATGATCGGGTGGGCGTCCGTGAGCTCAAGACGATGGCGAAGGCGGCGATGACGACGAAATGCATGGGTGCGCCCGTGGTCCTCGTTGCGGAGGGTGAAGCACGCTCCCTCACCCAATACCCGATAGCTCATTCTAGCTGAGGCCCGACGATTCCCACAAGGCCGGCCGACACGTCAACCCTCTCGCCGGTGGCACAGGTCGGTCACCAATCCGAGGGTCGGAATCCAGCGTGACGCTCCGACTTGGTCTGATAGGCGCACGTCACC
>CAYOGX010001163.1:0-1950 GCA_964403235.1 uncultured Planctomycetales bacterium
CCCAGGCCGCCAGCGCGTTCTACGCGATCCTGTCCGCGCCGATCATCGTCTTGATCACGCTCTACGTCACGTGGAACTACAGCAAGGGGTCGCGGGGCGTTCGGTGGTTCGAGAACGTGCTCAAGCTGATGGTGGCCGGCATCGTGATCTGCTTCGCGATCGTGGCCTTCAAGACGGGGATCAACTGGGGCGAGCTGTTCAAGGGCTTCACGCGCTTCCATGTGCCCCGCGGGGACATCGACAAGCTCGGCGTGCTGATCGCGATGTCGGCGACGGCCGTCGGCATCAACATGACGTTCCTGTTTCCCTACACGGTGTTGGCCCGCGGATGGGGCAGGGAGCATCGCGGGTTGGCCAAGTTCGACCTGGGGATCGGTATGCTGGTGCCGTTCGTGCTGGCCACGACGTTCGTGATCGTCTCGTCGGCCAACGTGCTGCACCCTGAGCTCGAGAAGGGCATTGCCGAGATCAAGGCGAACGACTTGCTGACGGCTGAGGAGCAGGCGGGCCAGATCGCCAAGCTCAAGGGCTCGCTGCGCGGGGCGGTGACCATGTCCAAGACGCTCGAGCCGTTCCTGGGTCGGCACCTGAGCCACTTCATCTTCGGCCTGGGCATTATTGGGATGACCGTCAGCAGCATCGTCATGTTGATGCTCGTCAGCGGGTTCATCATGACGGAGGTGTGCGGCGCCGAGCCGTACGGCACGGCCTACAAGATCGGCGTGCTGATGCCCGTGACCGGTTTCCTCGGCCCGATCCTGTGGGGCAAGATGGTGTTCTGGCTGGTCGTGCCGACGTCGATCATCTGTTTCTTCTTCCTGCCGATCGCGTACGTAGCGTTCTTCGTGATGATGAACAGCAAGGGCTATCTGGGCGCGGACCGGCCGGCCGGGGCGCATCGGGTGCTGTGGAACGTGGGAATGGGCGCGGCGATCCTGGTCGTGGGCGCCGGCGGCGCGTACATGATCTACACGAAGCTGCTGGGGTGGCTTGGGTAGCCACGACGCGTCGACAAGTGGACATACCGACACGTCGACAAGTCAACATGTCGTCATGTGATCATGTCCAGGGGCGGACGTTCTTAGTAGCGGGCGGGGCACACCATGGCGGAGGCAAGCGCAATGTCGCGATTCGTCGTCATTCGGGTAGGAGTGTTGTTGGCGGCCATGGCAATGCCGGCGTTCGGTCGGCCGACCTTGTCGCTCGACGGCGCCTGGCAGTTTCGATTCGCGCCCGACGATCGGGGCGAGCAGGCCGGTTGGTTCCGACCGGGCGTCGAGTTTCCCAAGACACTCAACGTGCCCGGGTGCTGGGACGCCCAGGGCATCGGCAAGCCGACCGACAAGGTCCGGCACAACGCGGTGGGCGTCGGGTGGCATCGGCGCACCTTCACGATTCCTGCGGACTGGGCGAGCCGGCGGATGTGGCTTCGGATCGGGGGTGCGCATCGCTCGGCCAAGGTCTGGATGAACGGGCAGTACGTCGGCGAGCACTGGGGCTATCCGGTTGCGTTCAAGTTCGACGTCACGCGGTTCGTCGCGCCGGGGCGCGAGCAGACGGTCGTGATTGCGGTCGACAGCCGTCGCCATTGGAAACGCGACACCCTGACCGGCGCGTTCGACATCATCGACTACATGGACGTGGACTGGGGCGGCATCTTCGATTCGGTCACGTTGCAGGCCACGGGAGAGGTGTGGCTGGAAGACGTGTTCGTCATGCCGGACCCCGCCCCCGGCCGGGCCCGCGTGAAGGTCGAGCTGGCTCGGGCGGAACAGGCGACGCTCGACGCGCTGTCCATTCGGTTCGACGTGAAGCGCTGGACGGCCGACGGGTCGGACGGACCCGTGCTGACGACAGGCGAGCAGTCGGTGGAGGCCAAGACGGCGCTCGCGTGGGACCTGGCTTTGCGCAACGCGCCGCTGTGGACGCCCGAGACACCGAATCTGCTGA
>CAYOGX010001164.1:0-1947 GCA_964403235.1 uncultured Planctomycetales bacterium
CCCGCTGGCCTGGGCGCCGACGGCCTATGCCGGGGCCCCCGCCGGCAAGCCGAACACGGTGAACATGATCAACGTCAATCTCCCCGATTTCCTACAGCCGGCCACACCAAGGTTCATGTACCTGTGGGTGCCGGGACGGTGAGTGAGGATGGGCGACGACGCAAGACCTGAGCCCCGGGCCGGCACGTCGGACCCGACAGGCGGTCCGGACCCGCCGCAACGGCACCGGCCCGACGTGAAAGCCAGAGGCTTGCCCGAGGTCCTGAAGCGCTGGCCGATCCTGGCCGCTGGCGGCGCCCTGGGGCTGGTCGTCCTGATCGCGGTGATCGTTGCTCTGACCGGGGGTCCGCCGCCCGGGCCCGATCCGGTGATCTACCAGGAGGGTCACAACCCGTTCCTGGAGGCCGCCGGCCCCACGTGCATCGGCATGCCGCTGGGGCGCGGCACGGTCGTCTACAGCATCGATAGCAGCAGCGCGTTGGCGTACAGCTTCGACGCGATCCGCAGCGCGATCGGTCGGTCGCTGGACACGCTGAGGGCCGGCCAGCGGTTTGGCCTGGTCGTGTGGAAAGAGGGCCAGCCGCGGGTCCTGGCCATGGCGGCCAACACGCCGGCGGCTCGGGACGCCGCCATCAAGTTGCTCGACGAGGTCCAACCGGTCGGCTCGACCGACGCGACCGGAGGGCTCCGTGCGGGCGTCAGGCTCGAGCCGGACGTCTTGTGCGTCATCGCCGCCAAGGGGCCCGAGCAGGACGACGTCGACGCCCTGGCCGCCCAGATCCGCGACCACGGCATCGTGTTCCGGTGTCTGGCGCTTCGCGATGACGCCCCCACGCTCACCGCCCTGGCCGACAAGACCGGCGGCAGCTATCAGCGGATCGACCCCCAAGATCTCAACGTCTGGCTGGCCGAGGCCCAGTAGCGCCGGGCAGCCCATTCCGGCGGGCGTCCTGCCGCGCGGTGGTCATCCGCTGCTCCTGGCGCACGGTCGAGAAATCCGGCATGCCGATGTAGTGGGTCCGTCCCCGGGCCTGGTCGGCGTAGTAGGCCAACTGATACCCGTGCCAGCGGGCCAGCATCCGCCGAACCTGCCGGAGCAGCGGCGATGGATTGGCCGCGTCGGCCAGGTTGTGCGTCTCGCCCGGGTCCTTGCCCAGGTCGAACAGCCATTCCTGGCGGGTGTTCTGGTCGGCGATGTACTTGACCCGGCCCCAGACCACCGCCTCCTGGAACCGGGTCAACTGGAGGACGGAGAAGACGGGGCGGGTGCGCTCGTCATAGTCGTCGGCCAGGACGTCGACGCCCTGCCAGGCGGGGTGGGCCACCAGCCCCATCATCGCCATGACCGTCGGGGCGATGTCGATTTGGGAGACGGTCTTGTCGATCCGTTTCGGCCCGAGCAGGCCCGGCGCCAAGATGAGCAGCGGCACGTGGATCATCTCGTTCCACAGGTGCATGCCATGCCGGGCCAGGCCGTGCTCCATGAAGCCCTCGCCGTGGTCGCCCACGACGATCACGATGCTGCGATCGAGCTCGCCCGCCCGTTCGAGCTGTTCGCGGATGACGCCGACCCAGTGGTCGACGTAGCTCAGTGCGTTGTCGTATTGGTTTTTCAGCAGGGGCAGGACGTCGGCGGGGATGTGGATGATGCCATCGCCGTTGGAGTAGAGCGGTGGGACGGGCTGGTATCGCGACGCCCAGGGCTCGGGCACCTCGTAGTTGAAGTGCGTGCCCTGCAAGTTGATGTAGCTGTAGAAGGGCCGGCCCTTCCGACGCGAATGGAGCCACTTGACGAACTCGCCCATCGCGTGCTTGTCGTCCATGCGGTTGCAGTCGGTCTTCTTCACGTCGCTGTGATTGTGGCTGAAGTAGACGTCGAACGTGTGGGGCGGGTAGAACGCCTCGAGGTTGTCCCACGCCTCGTTGCCGCTGCTGAAAATCGTCAAC
>CAYOGX010001165.1:0-1941 GCA_964403235.1 uncultured Planctomycetales bacterium
TCATACAGAGCTTCGGCCCGGGGTGTTTGGCCTGGATGGTGAGCGACATGCCCTCTTCGGGCTGGACATTGAGGACCAGCACATTGGGCGCGAGCTGTTCGGGCGGGATCGGCACGAAGATGGAGTGCGGGACGTTCTTGAACGTCAGCGCGATCTCGCTGACGCGACGCGTCAGGCGCTTGCCTGAACGCAGGTAGAACGGCACGCCCTGCCACCGCCAGTTGTCGACCATGATCTTCATGGCCGCGTACGTCTCGGTGGTCGAGTCCGGTGCGACGCCCGGCTCGGCCCGATACGCAGGCACCTCGCCCTGGTCGGTGCGGCCCGGGCCGTACTGGCCACGAACGACCCACTTGTCGAACTCGTTCACCGGGAACGGCCGGATCGATCGCAGGAGCTTCGACTTTTCGTCGCGAACGCGGTCGGCGTCGAACGAGCTCGGCGGCTCCATGGCCATCATCGTCAGCATCTGGAGCATGTGGTTCTGGAACATGTCCCGGACCAGGCCGGTCTGCTCGAAATAGCCGGCCCGGTGCTCGACGCCGACGGACTCGGCCACGGTGATCTGGACGTGATCGACGTATCGTCGGTTCCAGAGCGGCTCGAAAACGGCGTTAGCGAACCGGAACATCATGATGTTCTGCACCGTATCCTTGCCGAGGTAGTGATCGATCCGGTAGATCTGGTGCTCGTCGAGCTCGCGCTGGAGTTGCTTGTTCAGGGCGATCGCGCTGTCCAGGTCGTGGCCCAGGGGCTTCTCGACGATGACGCGACGCCACGGCGCGCCCTCCCTAGATTGTTTGGTCAGCTTCTGCCGACCCAAGCGACCGACCACGTCGCCGTAGAGCCCCGGTGGGATCGAGAAGTAGATCAGCCGGTTGCCTTCCGTCTTGTGGTCGATCTCAAGCCGCCTGATCCGCCTGGACAGCTCAGCGTAGAAGCTCTGCGCCTTGTAGTCGCCGGAGAGGTAGTAGCATCGCCTGGCGAAGGCCTCGTGATCGGCAACGGGGACGTCTTTGGCGGCCTTCGCGAGCGATTCGCAGACCTGATCGCGAAACGCATCGTCAGTCATCTTCGTCCGACCGCAACCGAGGACGAAAAACGCCTCCGGCGTCAGCTCCCGAGAAGACAGCCCGAACAGTGCCGGGAGCAGCTTCCTCTTCGTCAGGTCGCCCGACGCGCCAAAGATGATCACGGCGCACGGCTCGGGCCTCGTCTCCATGCAGAAAAGATCGACGGTGCTGACCTCGGATCGGATGGTCGTCATGCCCCCGCCTCCCGGCGTTCCTGGACCGCGAAACTGCGGGTCCTGTTGTCACAACCACGTTATCAAGCATCTGCGTGGCCGCAACCCTGGAGATCATATGCCACGCCCAGCGGCTTGGCACTGTGCCGCCACGACGGTGAAGGCGCAGTCCGGAACCCATCACTTGCCGGGCGCCGCCTCAGTTGCTCTCGTCTTTCATCTCCGCCTGGACGACTTGGATCTGGCATTCGGCGCGGTACCCGCAGGGCTTGCCCAGGTTGGGACAGGACGCTTGATCCCAGGTCATGGCCGTGCCCGTTTTTTTGCAGGTCAACCCGTCGTCGGCCGCGTCGGTGCAAGATCGCGCTGGTAGGTCCGTCGGCACGAGCACCCCCAAGCCCCGAGTACATCCGCGGCCCTCGTCCGTCGGGCGACGGGGGCCGGTGCGAGGACTCGGCTGTGGCGATCAGTTCCCGGCAGCCTCGTTGACGGCGGCCAGGTACTCCTCCTTGCTCCGCACGCCGACGAAGGTGCTTGCGGCCTGACCACCGCTGAAGACGATGACCGTGGGGATCGATTGGATGCCGAACTTGGCGGCGAGGCCCTGGAGCTTATCCACGTCCACCTTATAGACAAGCGCCTCGCCGCTCCATTCCGACGCGAGTTCCTCTACCACCGGCGCCAGGAACTTGCAG
>CAYOGX010001166.1:0-1940 GCA_964403235.1 uncultured Planctomycetales bacterium
TACATCCTTCACGTCGCGCAGGTCGATGAACCGATCGATCTTTCCGTCCGAATCGCACGTCACGTCGGCGATGGTCCCGCGGCGAGTGGGTTCCTCGTTGAGGCGATGGATCGGCACGACGGGGAACAGTTGGCCAACGGCCCAGAAGTCGGGCAGCGACTGGAACGTGGAGAAGTTGCAGAAGTAGGTGTCGCTGAGCGCCCGCTCGAGCGGCTGGAGCTCCTCAGGGATGTAGTCCAGATCGCGGACGATCCGGAGGATCCGGCGGCAGCACGCCCAGAACAGCGCCTCGACCTGGCCCCGGCCGACCAGCGACATGTAACCCAGCTTGAACCGCGTCATGGCCTCTTCGCGGTAGTGCATGGCGTCGTGGAAGGCCTCCTGGGCGTTCTTGCGGGTGATACTCTGGTAGCATTCGTGCAGGTTGTACAGGACGTCGGGCGCGTCCTCCGGCAGGGACTCGGGGACCTCGGCGGTCGGGAACTCGCTCGTGCCGAGGACGTTGAAGATTAACACCGAGTTGTGAGCGACGATAGCCCGCCCGGACTCCGAGACGATGACCGGATGGGGCACGCCGCCGGCGTCGCACGCGTCCATGACGTGCGAGACGACGTCGTTGGCGTACTCCTGGACGGTGTAGTTGGTACTGCTATGGAAATTGGTCTGCGAGCCGTCGTAGTCGACGGCCAGCCCGCCGCCCACGTCCATATACTGCAGGTTTGCGCCCGACTTGGCCAGCTCGACGAAGATGCGGCATGCCTCCTCGAGCCCCTCCCGAATCGCGCGGATGTTGGTGATCTGACTGCCCAGGTGAAAGTGCACCAATCGCAGCCAGTCCTTCGCGCCACAGGCCTTGAGATACTGCATCGCGCGGACCAGTTCGGTAATCGTCAGCCCGAACTTGCTCCGGTCGCCGCCCGAGCCCTCCCATCGGCCTGAACCGCGGCTGGACAGCTTGATCCGCAGGCCCAGCATCGGCTTGACGCCGAAGCGCTCCGCCGCGGAAACGATCATCTCCAGTTCGCTGAACTTCTCCACGACGGGGATGATCCGCCGGCCCGACTTGCTGGCCAGCAACACCATCTCGATGAATTCCGTGTCCTTGTACCCGTTGCAAATGATCAAGGCGTCTGGGTTGTCCTGCAACGCCAACACCGCCAGCAGCTCGGGCTTGCTTCCGGCCTCCAGACCGAAGCCGTACGGCTGGCCGTAGCGAATGATCTCCTCGATCACGTGCCGCTGTTGGTTCACCTTGACCGGATACGCGCCCATGTACTGACCGGCGTATCCGTACTCGTCGATGGCTTGCTGGAAGGCACCGTGCAGCGCCTGGATGCGGTCGCGAAGCAGGTCGCTGAACCGCAGCAGGATCGGCAGCTCAATCCCGCGTCGGGTCAGGGCTTCGACCAAATCCTTCAGGTCGATCCGCGGGCCGTCCTTGCCGCTCGGACAGACCTCGACGTGGCCCTTCGCGTTCACGTCGAAGTAGCCCTTGCCCCACCGGTCGATGCCGTACAACTCGACCGCGTCCTGGATCCGCCAGTTGCGGATCGCGTCGTGCGCGTCCTTCGCGGCAAGTTTTGCTCTGCCCATGGCCGGTCCCTCACGGAAGAGTGTAAACAAAGAGGCTACCAGCGCATGAACGACTTGTCACCACAAATCGCGAACGTCTCAGCCCGCAGGCGCAGGGGGGGCCGCGCCGGCTGACCTACCCGGCCGACAGGACCCGCCACCGACCTTCGTCGAAGCGGACGCGACTTGACGTTGTCCGGTGCCTCGGGCTACCCTCGTGGTCTTGTTGGTGCGCAATCCGGTGACGCTGCCGTCTGGGAACCGGAAGTTCGCTTCCGTCGGGCAAAAGAGAACAGGAGCATTCCATGGAATTCGTATTCAAGCGAAGCTATCGCGGCGAGATCAAGCTGGCCATCTTCGACTGGGCG
>CAYOGX010001167.1:0-1937 GCA_964403235.1 uncultured Planctomycetales bacterium
CATCTGCATGTATCAAGAGATGTTCGTGGATTGGCGCTCGACGAGGAGATCCCGGGACGGTCCAAGCGCAACATTGCCTTCTTCACGCGATTCAAGCAGCGACATCCCGACCAGCTCGTCCTGCTGCACTACAACGGCAATGCGCGCGATCCGCGCGACGCAGCGCGCGGGTTCTTCGCTGGGCACTGGGTCTATCACAACGGCGCGACGATCCTGTCGGACGTGTCAGCCGCGTCGGGCGAGATGGACATCCGGGTCAGCGACACGCGATTGTTCCGCGTCAAGGTGGGACGTTACCGCACCTCGAACGAGGACGTCGGGCTGTGCATGTTGGACGATCGCGGGTGGCCCAACTGGGACGTGAGCGAACAGGTCCAACTGATCGCGATCGACCACGAGCGGGGGACGCTCCGGGTCCGTCGCGGCTGCTACGGCACGCGGCCGCGGGCGTTTCAGGCCGGCAGGGCCTACGCGGCCGCACACGTGACCGAAGGCCCGTGGGGCAAGCGCTCGAATCTGCTATGGTTCTACAACTTTTCGGTCCGATGTCCGGCAGACGCGCGGGGCCGACGCTGCGCCGATGTCTTGGTCGACGAGTTGGCCGGGCGTTTCCTGCCCGGCGGCGAGTTGGCGGCCTTCGACGGCGTCGAGTTCGACGTACTGCACCACCAGCGATTTGGCAAGGCGCGGGGCCGCACCCGGCGGGGCGCAGATTGCGACGCGGACGGCCAGATCGACAACGGATTCTCCGACGGTGTGAACACGTACGGCATCGGTGTGGTCGAGTTTTGCCGGCGGCTTCGCGAACGGCTCGGTGAGGGCAAGCTCATCCTGGCCGACGGCATGAGTATCAACAGCCAGCGGGCCTTCGGGCTGTTGAACGGCATCGAGTCCGAAGGATGGCCAGCGCTGAGCGATTGGGAGATAGAGGATTGGTCCGGCGGGCTGAATCGCCACTGGTTCTGGCAGCGGAATGCGCGCCCGCCGGCGTTCAACTACGTCAACCACAAGTTCACGATGCCCGGCCGGACGCCCGGCAGCCGTGTCAGGCCCGACGTGCCGTACAAGGTGCATCGATTGGTGCTGGCGGCGGCCCAGTTCACCGACGCGGCCGTGTGCTACAGTTTTGCGCCGCCGCCCGAACAGGGCGAACGGCTGGGCATCTGGGACGAACTGCGGATGGGCGTCGAGCACAAGCTCGGCTGGCTGGGCAGACCGTTGGGACCGGCCGTCCGCCTGGCCCAGACCAAGCCTGACCTGCTCGGCGGGGCCGGGATTCGAATGGACCCCGCGTTCGTCGAGCGCTTCAAGGGCGCCGATGTGCGTTTCTCGGTGGATGCGGGTTGGCTATGTGTTTCGACGACGGACCTCAACGCCGGCCAGTTGTCGTTCCGGGTCTGTGACGTGCCCTGCGACGGGCCGGACCTGTTCGTCTCGGCCACCATGCGAGGCCAACCGATGGCGCAGTATCCGGCCGAGGTGGCCCGCCTGACCTGGGTCGGCATCCCCCCGCCGGCGGGACAGTTGGTGACCGCGTCGTTGCCCTACGCTGGCATGAGACGTCGCGGACAGGTAGAGACGGACGCCGACCCGGCGGCCGGCGCAGTCGTGCGATTCTTCCGCAACCGTGCGCTGGGCGGTGAGACGCACGATGCTTACTTGGTCCATCCGCCCTACAAAGGCGGTATGGGCTACACGTTCTGGCAGCGCGACGTTTCTGTGCCGAAGGGGGGCCGGCTCGAATTCTTCCTCGGGATGGGCGAGAAGGCACCAACCCGCAGCGACGGCGTGACGTTCAAGGTGTTCATCGCGGAACGGCATGACGACCACACCGAACCGTACACCCGGATCTTTGAGTCGGCCCAGGTCGCATCACGGTGGACGCCGCACGCCGTGTCACTGGCACGGTGGGGCGGCAAGACGGTCCGGCTCAAGTT
>CAYOGX010001168.1:0-1937 GCA_964403235.1 uncultured Planctomycetales bacterium
CCGCTGCCCCGCCGGTCCCGAAGTACGTTCGTTGGCCTTCGATAACCAAGTCACATTCCTTCGTCCCACCACAAAGCAGTATGCTGTGGGGCGCGCGGTGCAGGGCCTCTTCCACGAGCTCGGCCTCAATCCGGACACGGTTGTTCTCCTGGTCCACGGCGGCGCCGCCTTCGGCGAAGATCTCCCTAGCCTCGGGCAAGTCGACCTTTACCCCGATCTCTTCCAGCACGCGCAGCGAGGTCTGATGAATTCTCCCGATGCGATCCAGGCTGATCGGCTGATACTGCCCGCCGAAATAGTCCTTGCCTCGGATGGCGACGTTTTCACTGGGTGTCATGGCTGCTCCTCTAGTCGTATCGGCGCGCAACGGGAAATCGACGGCCGCTGCCGAACGCACGCGACGTGACCATCAACACCAACGGCGCCTGCTTTCGCCGGTATTCTGTGCGATCCACCTGTCGGACGGTCCGAGCGACCAACTCGCGATCGAATCCGTCCGCGGCAATCTGCTCGACTGTCCGTCCTTGCTCGACGTAACCTGCAAGGATCTCATCAACGGCCGGCCCATCCGGTTCAATTGCGCCGCCTTCCTGCCCGCCTGAACCCCGCGGATCTTCGAGCATGCCCCGCGGGATTCTCTCCCGAGTGCCGCTCAGGTGCTCGCCCAGGCGGAGGACGTCTTGGGTCAGCACGTCCCCGATGGGCGCCAGGGCACCGGGCATTGAGCCTGCCAATGTGTACCGCCCCAAGGCCAGATCCGTCTTATCCACCGGCGCTAGGGCCAGACGTCCCTCGGTTTCGGCACAGGCGGAAAGTATAGACCCACAAACACGATCCCGCATCTGCGCGCCCCGAACCGCATCGTTTCTGCCGCCCGTTGCTCTCACCGCCGCGTCCACCGCATCTCCTGCCGCTTCGATGGACACTGCTTCCATCTTGACCCCCAAGTTGTGAGCCAACTGACGGACGTCGTCCAACGTATCCTGTTTTTGCTCGCCATACATCGCGAGGGCCCGAACCTGTCCAGGCCCTAGCGCGTCCACCGCCAGCGTTGCCACCACCGCCGAGGCGGCGTCTTTGGTCAGGGAGAGCAACGCGCCATTGAAGTTGCTCTTGCGGACGTAGTCCCGTAGTCCAAGCTTCAGCGCTTCGGTCAGCCGGCCCATATCATCGGCAAGCGTCTCGCAACGTCCGCTACCCGAATCCGTGTCCACCAGGAGCAGATCTTCCTGGAAGCTCGCCGCGCGCGCCAGCAACTGCCCCGTGGGCGAGACGGCGCAACTGCCTCCGTCAAAGATCATCTCGTCGTTGCCGCCGACCTGATTGACATAGAGCACCGTTGCCTTGCAGCGCCGGGCTTGTCGCGAGATCAACTCGGCTCGCTGACAGATCTTCCCGCGCTGAAAGCCACTGGCAGAGAGGTTGACGAGGATGTCCACGTCCTTGTCCGCTAGCCGGCCGACCGGATCGACGCCGTATAGATCGCGCTCCAACGCAGCGGCGTCCCACAAGTCCTCACAAATCGTCACACCGATTCGGTGCCCGCCTAGCTTCGTACAGCCCGGTCCTTGACCAGGTCGGAAGTAGCGAGGATCGTCATACACGCTGTAGTTGGGCAGCAGCGACTTGGTGAAGACCTGTCGGATCTGGCTGTCGACGAGCAGCGCCGCGGCATCTTCCAGCTGCGGCCCGGGGCCCTCGGTCACCGGACGGGCAAATCCAACCAGCGCGGCGATGTCCTGGCAGTGCGTCGCGACGGACCCCAGAGCCGCGACGTTGGCGGCCACGAGTGCCGGATTCTCCAGCAGATCGCGCGGTGGATAGCCAGTGAGCGATAGTTCGCTGAACACGACGAGTTCAGCGCCCTGTCGGGCCGCAGCAGCGATGAACTCCTTCACCTTGTCCGCGTTATTCGGCACGTCACCGACGACGGGATT
>CAYOGX010001169.1:0-1934 GCA_964403235.1 uncultured Planctomycetales bacterium
TGGTCCAGACCATACGAGAGAGAACCGCTGCGGGCCTCGTCGCCCGAGTGCCCGTGCGCGAACTGGACCGCCAACTGGAAACGATGCTCGAGCCCGTCCGCGTCGAGTCCGATCCCGTCACCGTCGCGAGCGTGTTCCTGCAAGTCATGCCCGTCATCCTGGTGCTCATGACGGTGACGGGCGCGGTCTATCCCGCCATCGACCTGACGGCGGGCGAGCGCGAACGGGGCACGTTGGAGACGCTGATGGTCGCGCCCGTGCCGACGATCGAGGTGGTCACGGGCAAGTTCCTGGTCGTCACGGTGGTGGCGTTGATCACGGCGTTGCTCAACGTGGTCAGCATCGGGGCCAGCGTCCGGCTGATCCACGTGGAGGAGGCGATCGGGCTGCCCCTTGGACATCTGCTGATCACACTGGCGGCCATCTTGCCGCTGAGCATGTTGTTCTCGGCCGCCCTGATCGCGGTATGCAGCTTCGCGCGGTCGTTCAAGGAGGCCCAGAACTACGTCATGCCGGTGGTCATCGTGGCGCTGATCCCCGCGATTATGGGTGCCCTGCCGGGGGTCACGCTCAGCGGCGTGACGCGGGTCGTGCCGGTCGAGAACATCGTGGTGCTGGTTCGTGAGCTGGGGACGCGTGATGCGGTGCCGTGGTCGGACGTGGTGATCGTGCTGCTGTCCACGAGCTTGTACGCCGGGGGTGCCATCGCCGTCGCCTCGCGGCTGTTCGGACACGAGGCCGTCACGTTTGCCGACGCGGGCAGCTACCGCGCCCTGTTCCGCCGACGGTTCTTCCGACCCACGACGTACCCGACCCCCAGCCAGGCCCTGCTGACGGTGGCCGTCCTGTTCCCCATCTGGTTCCACGTGCAGGGCGTGATCGCCTCGGCCACCGAGACCGGCCACGCCGCGTCGTTTGTCTGGACGACGTTGCTAATGGCCCCGACGCTGGCGCTGCCGCCATTTGTGTTGGCGGTGTATCTGAAGATCGACCTTCGCGCGACGTTCTCGGTTCGCCGGGGGCACTGGCGGGGATGGGGGGCGGCGATCCTGTTGGGGTTGAGTTCGTGGGCGGTGGCGATCGAGCTGAACGCGGTGCAGGAGGCCTGGTGGCCCATGCCCCAGGCCATCCGCGAGGTGCTGGCCCAGAGCGACCGGGCCATCAGCGATCTGCCGTTGTGGGGGGCAATGCTGTGTGTGGGTGTTCTGCCGGCGATCTGCGAGGAGCTGCTGTTTCGGGGGTTCCTGCTGGCTGGCCTGCGCCGGTGGGCGGGCAAGTGGCCGGCCCTGGTGGGCGTGGCGGTGATCTTCGCGCTCTATCACGGGCTGATCTATCGTTTCGGGATCACCGCGCTGCTCGGGCTGGCGTTGGCGTACGTGTGCTGGCAGTCCCGTTCGATCCTGCCGGCCATTCTCGCCCACGCCCTACACAACAGCAGCGTCGTCATCGCCAGCCGGTCCGGCGCCGTCGGCCGCCTGTTGGGCGTCCACGATCTGTCCCAGGGCGGTCTCCCCGTGGCGGTCTGGCTGCCGGCCTGCGCGGGCGTGCTCTTGGCCGTCGTGTTACTGGCCACGATACGCACTAACGAGGACGCGGGGGAAGCCGACCGAAACGACCCGACCGGCCGCGACAACGCGACGGGGGATCCGGCATCGACAGCCCATCCCTAGCATTCTCGCGCAATGTCCAAACCGAGCCGTGACCGCAGGGGTGCGGACCGGCCCGGCGTGCGAGGGCGTCCTGGAGGCCATCCCGACTCAACGGCCTGACGGGCACCGATTTACAGCCAAACCCGCATCCGGATACAGCCGATAACAACGTAGCTGGACCACTGGCGGGAGGACCGTCCGGTCTGCGGGTCGTCCGAGGTGCGGATCTCGGGCGGCGATGAACTGGCGTTGACGGGCGTGACCCTGGAGGACATCGATGGAGAT
>CAYOGX010001170.1:0-1930 GCA_964403235.1 uncultured Planctomycetales bacterium
GTCAGCTTGTACAGGACATCCGTGCCGGCCGACAGCAAGTTGCCGTCAGCCCGGACGAATGCCAGGAACGCGTCCTGGTCGTTCTCGCGGTGCCGCTCGGTCAGCCGGTACATTCGGATGTCGTTGACCATCCGAATCTTGTAGTGGTCGAACCGGCCGAACAGCGCCGTGATCTGCGTCGTCGTGACAGTAGACGCCATGTCCTGGTTGATGAAGTACGGGTAGCCTTGCAGCGTACCCGGAGGCGTGCTATTCGGGCCGTCCGCCCAGAGCGGCCGGTTGTCGGCGTCTAGGAGCTTGCGGATGTAGAGGTAGATGTTGTCGTGGAACATCCACGCTGAGCCCGCACGGTAGGCCGGGTCCACCTTGTGGATCATGTTCGTGAGCTCGGCCCACGTGATCGCCGTTGCCCCGGCAGTCGTCACGCCGGCGGCAGCCGCGATGGTCGCACCCTTCGGAGTGCCGGCGCCCGCGCCCGTGGTGAACTTGCTGTTGAGAATGCGGCCGAGCCGAATCCCGAGCAGTTCACCCAAAATGCCGGGAAGGTCAAAGACGCTGTCTTCGAGCAGCTCTGTCGGCACCTTGATCTCGTCCGAGCTGAACTTGTAGGCAGTCCACGTCACGCCGCCGAATGACGGATCGGTCGCCGTCACGGCCGCCGATTCGCCAAGCTGCCGGCCGCTGTTTGTGGTGTCGTCAACCGTCGGCCAGGTGATCTGCTCGCCGCTCGCCGTCCGGATAATCTGCCCAGCCTGCATCATGCCGCCGTACGCGAGCATGTTGATTTCGAGCTGATTCCGTAGGGTCTCTGGCACCGTCGCACCGCCGGAAGCCCCAACCAGGGCCGACAGGGCACGCTCCTGAATGCCGGACGCCCCAGCATTGTACGTCTGGCCGAAGCCGCCGCGGTAGAGCTTCTGGGCCGCGGAAAACCGATGGCTTGGTGCGAGCGGAATGTGGAGCACCTTCTGCCGCGGATTGAACCCGGTAAGCTGGCACGCCTCTTTGTGTTCGTCCGTCAGCTCCAGGTCTTCGCTAGACTGAAGGCGGAACCACGCGTTGAGAGCGAGTGCCCGGTGCTCCTCGGTTACGGCCGGCCGGTCCTGCCGGGTCTGCGGGTCTTCCCGGCCGTCGCGGTCCTCGCGGCCCGGCCCCGGCGTCGGCGTCGACTCGGGCTCCTGCCGTTCCTGGCCGTCTGCGTCGATCTGTTCGGCCCGCTTGCGGAGCTTGATCTGCTCCGTCAGGGCATCGTATTCCTCGTTTAGGGTGTCGAGCTTAGTCCGTTCCTCGTCGGTCGGCGCCCGGCTTTCCCCGATGATCTTGTCCGTCAGGGCCTTGATTTCCGCCCCGACCTTCGCTCGGTTTTCGAGCAAGTCTTTCATGGTTTGGCTCCGTTCCCGGAGCCGCGAGGTGTGCGCAAAGACAAACCGACGCGGCTGCCGGAATCACTTCCGTTGATTCCACTCAGCTCCACGTCGGTCAACGATGTGGTGTACTGCTATGTCCGTCTATGGGCCGATCAACGGCCCGACGATCAAATCCTACCCAAGTCGCCGTCAGGCGTCAAGGGCATTCGAAGACAAAAAGAGCGACGGAACGGCTGGCCACTAGACGGTCTCACCACTAAGTGGTACCCAGGCATTGAGAGTTTGGCCGCCTCGGCCTGAGCTTTGTTCCGCCCCACGCGGGCTATGTCGCCTCAACCGTCTCCGTCGCATGTTCTCCGATTTCCACGAGCCGCCGCCGGGCCGCCATCTCCCACGCGGCGTCATCGATCCGGCGTTGCTTCCACGCCTGGTACTCCGCGACGGCTTCTGAGTCGGACCGCACCTGCGCGTCCGTGCCGTCGTAGGCGGGATACGTCACCGGGCTCACGTCGTAGAGGTCCACGTCGAGGATTTCCCGCACGTCCGGTTCCTCGTCATCGGTT
>CAYOGX010001171.1:0-1928 GCA_964403235.1 uncultured Planctomycetales bacterium
CGAACAGCGGTATCGTGGCCGCCACCGGTGTGGTAATCACCGATGAGGTCCCGGCGCACACCACGTATGTGAGCTGCGGCCCATCGCCCTGTGGCGAGGCCAGCGGCGTGGTTTCGTGGACGCTGGGCATGGTCTACGCGGGCAAGACGCGGACTGTGACGATGGTGGTCCAGATCACCACCTGGCAGACGACGGGGGCCACGATCCAGAACACCGCCTGGCTGACCAGCAGCGAGGGCCTATCCGATACGTCCAGCGTGACGACGCCCATCTATGCCTCCCTCGGCGACTACGTGTGGGAGGACTGGGACGTCGACGGTGAGCAGGACGCTGCGGAACCGGGCATCCAGGGCGTCACGGTCACCCTCTACACCGCCGCCGGCGCCGTGGTTTCTACGACGACCACCAATGCCAGCGGATACTACTCGTTCACTGAGCTGATGCCCGGCGACTACTACGTTGTCTTCACGCCAACGGATGCGTACGTCTTCACGGATCAGGATCAGGTCGCGGACACCGTGGACAGCGACGCCGATCCCGCCACCGGCCGGACGATCTCCACCACGCTCGTCTCGGGCGAGTACGACACCACCTGGGACGCAGGGCTTTACCGGATGGACTTCGGCGACGACCCGACCTCCTACGGTACACTCATCGGCGACGACGGGGCCCGTCACGTCATCCTGCCGGAGCTCAACCCGACTCTGGGCATCACCGTCGACGCCGAGACGGACGGCCAGCCGTTCGTCAACGCCGATGGCGACGACGTGCATGGGGAAGACGATGAGGACGGAGTCGCGTTTGTCAGCGAGTTCGTGGCCGGAGAGATGGCCACGGTCACCGTCACCGCCGCCGACATCGTGAGCGGCTATTTGAACGCCTGGATCGACTTCGGCGGCGACGGCGCCTTCGACGCCGTCCATAGGATTGCTACCGACCTGGTCATCACAGCGGGCCATACAGTCACGATCACCTTCACGGTGCCCACCACGGCTACGGAGGACACGTACACGCGGTTCCGCTTCAGCTCCCAGACCGGACTGGGGCCGACAGGGCGTGCCCGCGACGGCGAGGTCGAGGACTACCCGATCGAGATCAAGCAGCTCGACTACGGCGACGCGCCGGATCCCGGTTACCCCACGCTGCGGGACAGCGACGGCGCGCGGCACATCATCACGGAGAACAACCCCACGCTCGGCAGCAGCGTCGATGAAGACGACGGCGACCAGCAGAGCGGGGACGCGCTGGCCGATGACAACGACGGGAATGATGACGAGGACGGCGTCAGCTTCGACACCGACCTCATCCCCGGCGAGGTTGCCTCGGTGACCGTCGCGGTAGCGCCCACCGCGACCGGCTACCTCAACGCCTGGATCGACTTCAACGGCGACGGCGACTGGGACGACCCCGGTGAGCAGATCGCCCTCGACACGGAGATCTTGTCCGGTACTAGCGAGACCATCTCATTCACCGTGCCGGTCAGCGCCACACAGGCCGACACCTACGCCCGCTTCCGCTTCAGCTCCGACACCGGCCTCACTCCAACTGGCCTGGCCAGCGACGGCGAGGTGGAGGACTATCAGGTACCTATCGAAGAACTCGACTACGGCGATGCGCCGGAGCCGAACTACCCGGTGACGTATGCCAACGACGGCGCGCGCCATATCATTCTGCCCCAGGTCAACCCGACGCTGGGCACCGTTGTCGATAACGAGAGCGACGGCCAGCCCACGGCAGGCGCCGACGGCGACGATACAGCCGGCGACCCGGACGACGAGGATGGTGTGACGTTTGATACCCTCCTGGTGCCGGGGGAGATCGCCACCATCACCGTCACGGCTGCAGACGTGGTGAGCGGCTATCTCAATGCCTGGATCGACTTCGACGGCGACGGGGCCTGGGAACCTGGCGAGCAGATCGCCGCCGAT
>CAYOGX010001172.1:0-1922 GCA_964403235.1 uncultured Planctomycetales bacterium
CCCACGCGATTGCCATGCGTGTCGAACGCCAGGCCGGGCACGAGGGCCACGTCGTTCGCTCGCCCTGGTGTGTCCACCGTGGTCACGTGCGTCGGCGTGGTCGGGTTGGTCACGTTCACCACCCGTACCCCGGCCTCGCTGTCGGCTATGAATGCGTAGCGCGGGCTGGACGCCTCCGTGGGCGTCGGAGTCGGCGTGGGCGTCGGTGTGGGAGTCGGAACGTCGACCCAGACGGACACGGGCCCCTTGACGTTATCTGTCTCGTCGTTTTCGTCGATCTCGCATTCCACGTCGGCGAAGGCCCACACCTTGTGTTCACCCGCTGAGGTGAACCCTGTGGTGTCGAAGATCAAGTCGGCGCTGGCGCCTGTGGCGAGCGGTGTCATACGGGCTGTCAGATCCATGTCGGCTCCACAGGCCCCCGGCGCTTCGCCGAAGCGAAGCCCCGTCCAGAACACGTCGGCGACCGGTGCCGTCCCTTCGTTCTTCACGCGCACCACGTAGCGGACAGCCTGGTTGGTCGCAGGGTTGGACGGCAGGACGAGTAGCTGGACCACGATGAGGTCCGGCGCGGGCGCCGCTTTCACCGATACCTGGATGGCCGTGTACAGGTTGTTGTCCTCGGCCGACTCCGTCACTCCGCACTGGGGGTCCACCTTGGCGGTCACCCGGTGCAGCCCACTGGTGCGAAAGCCCGCCGAGTCGAAGATCGTGACCTCGTAGGGCGTGTCCGACTGCAGGGCCGGGACGACGGCCGCAAGGTCTGGTGCATCCGCGCATCCCCCGGGCGTCCGATCCAGATACAGTCCCACGGTCGAGGCAGCGCTGGCTCCTGTGCCCCGGTTGCGCACGCGCACCGTATACGAAACCCGTTGCCCGACCACGGGACCAAGGGGATCCACACTGAGACTCGTCACGACCAGGTCGGGACGACGGGGCGCCGCGGCCTGGAATGTCATCGTATCGGTGTTGTTCGCCTCGTCGCTCTCCGTGATGACGCACTGGTGGTCCAGGAATACGTAGAGGTCATGCTCGCCCTCGGTGGGAATCCCGTCATGGTCCACGACCACAACCGTCGCAGTCTTCCCGGCGGCGAGGGATGGCAGGGCGATCTGCTGGTCTCCCGCATCACCGCATCCAGAGTGCGGTCGGTCGAGGGCCACGCTGGCGTAGGCATTGGCGCCCGTACCGGCCGAACCCTGATTGAGCACGGTCAGGGTGTAGGAGACCGGATCCTCGGCCGACGGGGTGGCGGGCTCAACCACCACGTCCCTGACCACCAGGTCTGGCATGAGCGCATCGCTCACGGTCACGTAGACGGGCCCGTGGGTGTTGTTGCTCTCAGCGGTCTCGGTGAGCCCACAGGTAGCGTCGGCGACGACGGTTAGCTCGTGGCTGCCCTCCACAACGAATCCATCCACGAGCGTGACGGTGACAACGGTGGTCGCTGCAGCGTCGAGCGCCGGGAGGGTGGCCGTCAGATCGGCGGTATCGCCGCAGCCTGTCGGTGCGCGGTCGACGTATACGCCGACCACTGACTGGGAGTTCGCATCACCTCCACCCTGATTGCCAACCTCGATGATGGTGTCCACCGCGGCCCCAAGCCCCGGCTGCGAGGGGATCATCCACACGTCCACTACCACCAGATCTGGATCCTCTGGATCGCCCACCGTGACGGGGGTGCCGAAGAGGTTGTTGTCCTCGGCGTCGACGCCCTCGGTCGCGCTGCCTTCCTCGATGCCGCAGGCGAAGTCGACGAACCCGTAGACATCGTATGCCCCGGGGCTCTCGAAGCCAGCGGTCGGGACGACGATCACAGCATCTTCCCCGATCTTCAGGGCTGGCACGTCGGCCGTGTTGTCCCAGCTCGGGTCGCCGCATCCCGACGGCGCTGTCCCTGTGTAGATGGCCAGCCCTGCCCC
>CAYOGX010001173.1:0-1921 GCA_964403235.1 uncultured Planctomycetales bacterium
AGTTCCGGATGTCCAAGGCGTACGGTCCGGGCCGGCAGGACCCGAACTACGAGGAGAAGGGGATCGACTACCCGCCCGCCTATGTGCGGTGGACCGAGCAGCGGAACATGGCCGGCGTGATCGATCTGATCGCGGGTGGGAAGCTGGACGTCCGATCGTTGGTCAGCCATCAGTTCGACATCGATCAGGCCGATCAGGCGTACGCGATGTTGTTCGATCAGGATGCTAATGCCGACAAGCCGATGGGGATGGTCCTGGCCTATCCGTCGGAACAGGCGGCGGCGAGTCGGATCGACCTGACCGGGGCGTCTGCGGCGGCTGCGCGCCGTTCCGAGCGTGACCGCGTGGGGCGCGTGCGCATGGGGATGGTCGGCGCGGGTCAATACGCATCGGCCGTGTTGCTTCCGCAGCTTGCCAAGATGCCGGACGTCGAGCTGGCAGGCGTGGCGGCCGCGACGGGTGCGTCGGCCCAACACGCGGCGAGCAAGTTCGGGTTCGGATTCTGTACGACGGATTATCACGAGCTGCTGACCGACGAGGGCATCGATCTGGTGGTGGTGGCCACGCGTCACGATCTGCACCCGGTGGTGGCGACGGCGGCGCTGCGTGCGGGCAAGCACGTGTTCGTCGAGAAGCCGCTGGCCATCGACGAGGACGGTCTGGCGGACGTGTTGGCGGCCCAGCGGGACTGCGGCCGGATCGTCATGGTCGGGTTCAACCGGCGGTTCGCGCCGATGACGCGGCGGGCGCTCGAGCACATCGGTCGGCCGCACGGCCCGTTGACGATCTCGTATCGCTGCAACGCCGGTGTCATGCCGCGGGATCATTGGATCTACGATCCCGCGCAGGGGGGCGGCCGGATCATCGGCGAGGCGTGCCATTTCATCGACCTGGTGAGTTTCCTGGACGGCAGCCGGCCGGTGAGCGTGTTCGCCGAGTGCGTTGGCGGGCAGGGCGTAGCAGTGCCCGAGGACAACTGTTTCATCACGCTACGGCTGGCAAGCGGGTCGATGGCGAGTGTGTCCTACCTGGCCGGTGGGGACAAGTCGTTCAGCAAGGAACGGGTCGAGGTGTTCGGCGACGGTCGGGTGTTCGTCATGGATGATTTCCGCACGGGCCTGGCCGTCACCGACGGGTCGCGCAACACGTTCAAGACGGCCCAGGACAAGGGTCAGGCGGGCGAGCTGCGGGCACTGGTCGACGCGATCAAGAACGGCGGGGACAACCCCGTTCCCTTGGAGGAATCGGTAGCGAGCTGCCTGGCGAGCATCCGCGCGGTCGAGAGCCTCCGCAGTGGCGTGCCGCTGAGGTTGATGGGGAACCTGTCCGATGAGTGATCCCGGCGGGACCGACAAGGCGGTCCGGTTCGGCAACGTGATGCTGGCCAACCCGATCACGGTCGCGTCCGGCCCGCTGACGGACAAATTCAGCAAGATCGCGGCGGCGGTCGAGGCGGGTGCGGGGGCGGTCAGCCTGAAGCTGACGTTCGTCAACGTGCCGTTCCAGTCGCAGATGCGGTCGTTCAGCCTGCCCGGCAACGTGATCATGTCGCCGACGAACAAGCGGCTGGGCATCAACGAGGCCGCCGAGTTGATGCGGCGGATCAAGAACGAGTTGGACGTCTGCATGATGGCCAACTACAGCGGGCTGGGCTCGGCGCTGGACGAGTGGGAGCTGATGACCGAACGGTTCCTCGACGCGGGGACGGACATGCTCGAGCCCAACTTCTGCTGCCCGAACCTGGACACGTCGGACCCGCGGAGCAAGGACGCGGAAGACCACGGCGGCGTGTCGATCGCCGACCATCCGGACGTCTGCGGGCAACTGGTCGAGCTGATGCGGAAGATGACGGATCGGCCGATCGTACCGAAGGTCATGCCGTCAACGCGGGGCGCGTTGCTGCGGTCGTGCGAGTCGATGG
>CAYOGX010001174.1:0-1920 GCA_964403235.1 uncultured Planctomycetales bacterium
CTTCTCCGCGACCGACGGCGGGTATCGCGTCCTGGCGACCACGCCGGAGGGCGAACAGCTCCAAGCCCGCGAGACGGTGCGATTCTACACGGTCCTGTTCAGCCACCCCGCCGTCGAGGCCATTACCTGGTGGGACTTCAGCGACCAGGGCGCCTGGAAGCAGGCCCCCGCCGGCTGGCTCCGCAAGGACATGACGCCCAAGCCCGTCTTCAACGAGATGACCAAGCTCATCAAGGACACGTGGTGGACCAACCTAACCGGCAAGACGAACCCGGCCGGCGAGCTCCGCTTCCGCGGCTTCAAGGGCCAGTACCGCGTCAACGTGACCGCCCCCGACGGCACCAAGGCCGAGGGAACGTTCAACTTGTCTGACAAGGGAAAGGTGGCGGTCCGCGTGGGCACGAGGTGATCTGATCAGACGTGCGCATGCCGGACGCGCATCCGTGTATGGCCGCTTCGAGATCAAGCGCCCCTGGCCTGTTCGTCCGGCCGTCGCTTCAGGGAGCATCGCATGATGAGATGTGTTTCGGTCGTGGGGCTTGTGTGTGGTCTTCTCGTGGGTGGCGGGGCTGGGCAGGACGTTTGCCTGGAGGATCTCGAGGCGCTGCTCCGCTCGCAGGTCACCGAATGGCGGTGGCGTCTGGGCGAGGTGCCCGGCGCGGAGGCGCCGGCGTTCGACGATTCCGATTGGGACCGGGTCGCGGTCGGCCACAAGTGGTGGCCCAGCGAGTCGACGTGCTGGTATCGCACGCGGATCCGCATCCCGGAGCGGGTCAACGGCGTGCCCGTCGCGGGATCGACGGTGCGGCTCAAGGTGGGCATCGACAACGAGGCGAAGGCCTACGTCGACGGCAAGCTCACACAGCAGTTCACGTGGGATGACGGCGACTTTGTGCTCCGCAAGAACGTCCGACCCGGCGACGTGGTGACCGTCGCGCTTCATGCGATCAACCGGCCCGGGTTCGGCTCGCTGTACAAGGCGAACCTGGTCTCGAGCGAGAGCGAGCCGATGGTCGACGCGCTCCGCGGGCTGTTGGATGCGCGTGAATTCGCCCTGGCCGGCCTGGACGACCTGAACGAGCAGGACGCCGCCCACTGGACGGAACTTGCCAGGACGGCCCTGAAGCACGTGGACCTCCAGGCGTACCGGGCCGGCGACGCCGCGACGTTCGTCAGATCGGTCGAAAGGGCGCGGTCGACGCTGCTGGCCGATGCCGCGACGGTCGAGTCCTCCCTTGCCGAGACGGCCGGGCTATTGGCCAAGCTCAAGGCCCGCATACAACAGGCCGAGGCCGCCGGAAAGCCCCTGCCGTACCAGACGCTCGACGCCCGCGTCGCCGAAAGCTGGCTGCAATACGCCCGGGACGATCTGGCCGAGGACGACGTCCTCCGCAAACTCCGTGGTCTCAGGGCCGCCAACTACATCCAAAACCTGTGCCGTCGGGCCATCGTCGACGCGACGGATTGGCCCGTGCCTCGGTACCGGACGGGGCGTCCGGCGATTCGCGACGGGGCCTTCTGGCAGGGTGACCGGCCGGTCTTCTTCACGGGGGTTGGACACTTCAGTCAGGTCCGCCGGGACGTGCCCATCCTGACCGACTACGGGCTGAATATCATTCAGATCGAGATGGGCCCCGCCAGCGGTCTGCCCGATCCGGACACCGTGGACACCGACGCCATCCGCAGGAACGTGGTGGCCGTCCTCGACAACGCGGCCCGGCATCACGTGGCGGTCAATCTGCTGGTCTCGCCGCACTACTTCCCTAAGTGGGCGATCGACCGGAATCCCGCGCTGGCCGATTGCGGCCATGGGTTTCTTCACAACTGCATCGTCGCGCCGGACGCTCGGGCGGTCTACGAGAAGTGGCTGCGTGCCCTGATGCCCCTGATCGCCAAGCACCCGGCACTGCACAGCATCTG
>CAYOGX010001175.1:0-1916 GCA_964403235.1 uncultured Planctomycetales bacterium
TACCGGCCGTCGAGAAGTTCTCCAACGTCAACGCCACGCCGCTTGGGATATTCTTTACCGCGTGGTTTTTCTATCTCACGCTCCAACTCCTAGCGGGGGGCTCGCGGCCATGGTGGCGGTACGCGCTGTTGTTCCTTGCCGTCGTCGGGGCCGGCTACTTCTATCCGCTCATGTTCCTTGGACTCGGCGTCTGCACGGGTCTCGGCGGTCTGTTGGCGTTGATGTATCACGGCCGTCGCTGCATTCCGGCCGTTCTTGCCTACGCCGGCTGTGCCGCAGCGGCGGCCCTGGTCGTGGCCCCGTACGTTCTGGAGATCGCCTCGGCTCGGACCGCCCATCATCCAGGGTTGCAGGCGTCGTGGGCCGGCGTCGGGCATAACTGCTTGAGGTGGCTGGGGAACATCGGGGTGGTCCTGCTGATCGCCGCGTGGGAGTACAGACGCGTTGGCGGTCTGATCCGGCCGGTGCATTTCCCATGGTTGCTTCTCGTGGTGTTCGGGATGGTCCTCGGCGGGATGTACGCCGTCCTCTCGGTTCCGCCCCGCAACGAGTACAAGTTCATGATGCAAAGCGCATTGTGCCTCGGCGTCGCGGGCAGCGTCTTGGTCGCGGGCTTCGTCCAGCGCTCGCGATTCATCGCGCTGCCCCTGCTGACGCTCCTGCTGCTGACGTTCGGGAGCGATCTATGGGCACGGATCGGCCACCCCCGACCGGCCACGCCCCTCGTCGAAACCGGCGCGGGCTTGCGACATCGGGACCCCGAACGCAACGCGCTCTACACGTGGATTGCCAACGAAACGCCCTCGGACGCCGTCTTCGTGGACACCGACATGTGGATCCCCGTCCTGGGTCGCAGGTCGCTGCTCGTCGGGCTGCACGTCACACACCCCGGGGCCGGCAAGCCGGATCTTGCCGGCTGGACCATTCCGCCGCTCCTGCTGCTGGTCAACATCTTCGGATACCCGCCCGACCTCGTGGAGTCCCGCGCGCAGCTCGTCCAATCGTTGTACGCGGCCGGCCCGATCGAGGAAACGACCATCGCGGCGCTGAGGCGTGCTGGCGCAAGCCGCCCGGTGTACGTGGTTTACGCACCGGCCTTCCGGCCCGACCGTCTTCGTGACGATCCACGCTTCGATCGAGTCTACGAGCACGCCCGGTACGTGGTCTATCGACTGCGAGACGATGTCGGCGATACCACGGGACCGGCTTGGTAGCTCCGGTCCGAAACGGGCGCAAGTATGTCTTGTCACCTGGCCCTGTTGGTTGCCCCGACCGGTGCGAAGGGTTTATGCTGCGATGACCCCGACTTGGGGAAAGCGGCCGTGGTGCATCCGAGCCAACGCCTCGAGCGTAAACATGCGTAGGAGTCCCTCGCCAAGAGGAGACCAACGATGACCCGAGCCTGTTGGGTTGCTTGCGCGGGACTCGTGCTGATGCTCAGGGCGCCATGGCCGGCGCGGGGGGCCGACGAAGCGGTCTTCGAGATGAAGCGGGTCTCGCCGATCGGCCTGGATGGAGGGGACCTACGCTTTCGTCATGCCGTTGGCCAACGGGCCCAATGCAAGCGGAAGCCTAACCCGCGCATCAAGGCCTGGCCGACGCCGGTCTCGGCCGAGCCGTTGTACAGCAGCGTCACCTTCGACCAGAGCTACAACCAGACCAAAGGCGGCATGCAGTTCGGGCTCATGCTCGATGAGTCGCGCGGCACGGGAACGGGCTACGACCGGCTCTATTTCGACCTGAACCGCGATGGCAATCTAATCAACGACGCCGCGCTCAAACCCCTGGCGGATCCGCCCAAAGGCCTCTACCCGTTCGGGAAGGAAAAGAGGGTGACCTGCTTCGAGTACCTGACGGTTCCGTTTGACCACGGTCCAGGGCTGGGGCAGCGTCCGTTCCGCATCCTGCCGCGCCTT
>CAYOGX010001176.1:0-1910 GCA_964403235.1 uncultured Planctomycetales bacterium
CAAGGGGATGACGGGCACGGCTTGGTGGGACGACGTCTGCGTGCGGCGGGTCCTCGAGGACCCGCTGTCGACGGTGCTGGTCGCGCCGAACTACCGCGGCCGGATCAGCGATGCCGGGCCCGACCACGTCAAGATCCACGCGGAGGTCAACCCGGTCGACTACGACATGCCGGTCGATGACGTCGCGTTGAGCTGGTCCGTCGTAGCGGAGCAGGACCAGACGGAATCGGCCCGGGGGATCGTCGACAAGGTCACGTCGAACGCGACGGACCTGTTGATTCCCGCGCGCGATCTGCCGATTGGCCGGCACCGCGTCGAGGTCATGTTGACGCAGAAGCGGTCGGGCGGGCTGTTGGCGAACAAGTCGCATCCGGTCGTTCGCGTGACCCAACAGCCGGATCGGGCCGCCACCATCGATCGGCACAACCGGCTGATCCTGAACGGCAGGCCGTTCTTCCCACTCGGCATGTATTGGGCCAGCATCAGCAAAGACGAAATCGAGATCTACGCCGACAGCCCGTTCAACTGCCTGATGCCGTACGGCGCGCCGAACGCCGAACAGATGGACCTGGCCCACGCGCACGGGTTGAAGGTGATCTATTCGGTCAAGGACACGTACTACGGCACGAAGTACTGCCCGAAGGGGTTCAAGAGCGAGGCGGACGAGCTGCCGTTCATCAAGAAGAAGGTCGAGGCGTTCAGCCGTCACCCCGCGTTGATGGCGTGGTACATCAACGACGAGCTGCCGTTGAGCCTATTGGACCGGCTGGTCGCCCACCGGCGCTGGCTGGCGGAGCTGGACCCGGGCCATCCGACGTGGGTGGTGTTGTACCAGGTGGACCACGTCCGGCGGTACATCGAGACGTTCGACGTGATCGGGACGGACCCGTATCCGATCCCGGCCCGTCCGCCGGGCCTGGCGGGTGAATGGACGCGCAAGACGGCCCAGGCCGTAGGCGGTGCCCGACCCGTGTGGATGGTCCCGCAGGTGTTCAACTGGGCGTGCTACAAGAAGGGCGACGCGGCGGACGAGCGGCATCGGCCGCCGACGCTCGACGAGATGCGCTCGATGGCGTGGCAGTGCATCGCCGAAGGCGCGAACGGGCTCGTGTTCTACAGTTGGTTCGACATCCGGCGCGACAAGGTCCGGCCGTTCGACGAGCATTGGGCGGACGTCAAGACGATGGCAGGCCAGATCAAGGAGATGACTCCGGTGCTGCTGAGCGTCGAGCCGCCGCCGGCCGTCGAGGCCGAACCGGCTGAATGGCTGCACTGGCGGGTCAAGCAGCTTGACGGCAAGACGGTTCTAATCGCCGTCAACGACAGCCGAAAGCCCGGCAAGGCCCGGTTCGTCCTGCCACGCAGACCAATTCGGATCGCCCTCCACGGCTCCGACGAGAAGACCACGGTGGACGGCGGCAACAGGTTGCAAGTTCCGTTCGAGCCGCTGGAGGTGCGGATCTACGAGATGACCGGCCTGATCGGGAAATGAAGGCCGGTCGTCGGTATAAGGGCATATTCGGGGATTTCGTGCCGGCGGCGAGGTGTATGCCGAGATAAGGGGTTGCGCCATGCAACATGTTCAAGTGCGGATCGGGCGTCGCAGGTTTCTCGAGGGGCTGGGGGGTGGAGCGCTGGCGATGGGTCTACCGAAGGTGGCTGACGGCGAAGCGCAACAGGTACCGTCCTACCTGAAGGGCTACGAAGCGCAATACCGCCGGGACCCGCGTGCTGCGGCGGTGGCGTGGTTCAAGGAGGCGCGGTTCGGGCTGTTCCTGCATTATGGGTTGTACAGCCAATTGGGTCGCGGCGAGTGGGTGCAGTTGCGCGAGAAGATCCCCGTTGCCGAATATGCCAAGCTGAAGGACCGGTTCACGGCTGCGGGGTTCGACGCGGACAAGATCGCCGAC
>CAYOGX010001177.1:0-1908 GCA_964403235.1 uncultured Planctomycetales bacterium
CGATCTCTGGCTCGCCCGGTCCGGGCAAATGCTCGCTTGCGTACGGGGCACGCCGGATCTACCCGGGCCGCCCGGCAAGTAGGAGGGGGTGCCTGCGAACGAGCATCGCATGCTGGACAATCCATAACGTTAGGGACCTAAAGCCATAGGAGGTAAGACGTGAGTAGGAATCAGCTGCGCAACGGGAGCTTCGAGGGCGGATGGACGCGGGACACCCACGTCGGGACCGCCTTCGGGGAGATTTACACGCCGGAGTGGTGGACGTGGTACTGGCGGGAGGATGGAGAGTTCCGCCGCCCCGAGTGCCAGGTCATCAACAAAGAGCCGCCATTCCTGGACCCGCCCCGAGTGTTTCACGGAAACCGGGCGGTCAAATGCTTCACGATGTTCGGCCGGATGCACGCCGGGCTCTACCAGGTGATCGAGGGCCTGGAGCCGGGTGCCCTCTACAGGCTCAGCGTGCAAGCCCACGCCTGGAGCGCTCACAAAGGCGTCCTGTCCGTCGACGATCCCGGATGCTCCGCCGGGGTCGGGTGTGATCCCGCTTTCATTCCGGAAAGCCAGATCCCGGAGCCAAACGGCGACCCGCTGAACGACGCCATCGGCAACTTCGTCTTCCGTCTCGGCGTTCAGTTTGACGGCGATCCGGACCCGTTCGGCGATGACGTGGACGTGCGGTGGTCGTCCGGCGCCGCGATCTACAATGCCTATGACGAGGTGCCGGGCTTCGGGATTCAGGCGCCCGATGACGGCCGGATCGTCGTCTACATCCAGGCCGAGTCCAAGTATCCATTTCAGACGTCTGACGCCTATTTCGACAAAGCGGTGCTGGAGAAGGTCGCGGATCCCAACGGCGACGAGCCGACGCCGGGGCCAACGCCACCCGATGAACCGACCGATTACGACTATCCCGTTATCACCCACGGCTCAAAGATCGGCGTCCACACGATCACGTCCAACAAAGTCATCCCGTTCTGCGAGGAGCTGAAGGCTGCCGGTACCCGCTTCCCGGTCGTGAAGGCCGTCGATGGGTTGGGACTCCTAACGGACGTCAAGGCCGTCGATCCCGAGATCATCACCGTCGGGCGCTTCACATCTGGCCTGGAGGGGTGCGGGGGTGTTGAGAGGCCGGACGCTGACCTTGACGCGATGGCAACCGACCTGATCGGGGTTATTACCCGCAAGGCAAGCCCCGCCGATATGGAAGCGGTGGACTACTGGGAGATCGTCAACGAGCCCGATCCGCCTGGAGCGGACGGGTACAAGCAGCTTTCTCGGCTCATGATCAAGTGCATGGATCGGGCCGAGGAGATCGGCCTAAGGTTGGCCCTCTTTGGCCTCAACGCCGGGACGCCGGAGTGGGACGAGATGGTGGCGATGGTCGAGACCGGTGTCTTTGCCCGCGCCAAGGCCGGCGGTCATATCCTCACGCTCCACGAGGGCACCTTCGACACCCACAACCCAGAGAAGTATTGGCCTGACACGATCCCTGGATCCCCGGAGGTCGACGGCGCGGGGCCCCTCCACTTCCGCTATCGGTTTCTCTATCACTTGCTCGAGCAGCGGGACGAGGTGATCCCGCTGGTCGTGAGCGAGTGGTATCTGGGCGACGAGCAGGCGGCACCCACAGAGGTCATCGCGGACGAGATGCGCTGGTACGACGCACAGATGGGCATGGACTACTATGCCTGGGCGTTCTGCCCGTTCACGCTGGGCCCCACGTCACAGTGGCGCCACACTGACTATGAGCGCGCCTACGAAGGAGACGCCCTCCGCTGGATGTGGGCCGTGAGGGCTCAAACAAACGCGCTCCCGGACGGACACCCGCCGACGCCAACACCCACGCCGCCTGAGGAGCCAACAGAATGGGTCATCAATGAAGACTTCGACCACCAGGCGTCGATCCTC
>CAYOGX010001178.1:0-1889 GCA_964403235.1 uncultured Planctomycetales bacterium
GAACGCCTGAAGAAGGAACTGGAGAAGGTCAACGCGGATCCCGCCTACTACAGCCACCACCACCATCACCATACCTATCTGATGCGGGGGCTGTACCTCGACCATATCAAGGCCTGGCGGGCGTACTACCCGGCCGAGCAGATGTTCATCTTCAGGAGCGAGGAGCTCTTCGCCGAGCCGGAGCGCGTCTTCCCCAAGATCTTGACGTTCCTCGGCGTCTCGCCGTCGTGGGCGCCGCGAGAGTTCCGGCAGTACAACATCGGCGGCTACGCCCAGACCGATGAGGCCCTGGTCCGACGGCTCCACGCCTATTTCGAGCCGCACAACCGCAGGCTGTACGACTATCTGGGCGTTCAGTGGGACTGGGACGACTGACCGCACGCCCACCCCGATGCCCCGACGCCGCCCCGATCGGGTGGCACGGTCAACGACCGACCCCTTGGGGTCGGCCCTTGGCCGTGTTGCCGAGACCGTGCGCGCTCACGCCCACCCGCCGCATGAAAGGGGTGCGAGATGGGAATCCCGCAGCAGGGAATCTCGCACCAGGAATCTCGCACCAGCGTAACCGCCCCCCGAATACGTGGACGTTACTTCGCCAGGTGCTCGGCGATCTGGACGGCGTTCAGGGCGGCGCCCTTGCGGAGCTGATCCCCGCTGACGAACAGGTCGATGCCCCGGCCGTCGGGCTGGGACACGTCCTGCCGGATCCGGCCGACGAGGATGTCGTCCTGGCCGGTGGCCTCGACCGGCATGGGGAAGTGATTCCGCTCGCGGTCGTCCACGATCTTGACGCCGGGCGCATCGGCGAGGATCTGGCGGACCTTGTCCTCGGCCATCGGCTCGGTGAACTCCAGGTTGATCGCCTCGCAATGTGCCCGCATGACAGGCACGCGGATGCACGTGGCCGTCACGCGAATCTCGTCGCAGTGGAAGATCTTCCTCGTCTCCCGCCAGGTCTTGCGCTCTTCCACGTTGTATCCGTCTTCGCCGATGTCGGACCCGTGGCTCCAGACGTTGAAGGCGGCCGGGTGGGGGATCTGCTTCTGCTCGTACGCTTGCCCTTCCAGGGCCGCTCGGGTGCTCTCTGCCAGCTCGGCCATGGCGGCCGCACCGATGCCGCTGACGGCCTGGTAGGTGCTCATCACGATCCGCCGGATCGGGTTGGCCCGGTGCAGCGGCCAGACCGGCACGTTCATGATGATCGTCGAGCAGTTCGGGTTCGCGATGATGCCCTGGTGCCCATCGATGTCGGCGGCGTTGATCTCGGGCACGACCAACGGCACCTCGGGCTCCATCCGAAAGGCCGAGCTGTTGTCGACCACGACCGCGCCGGCCTCGACGGCGATGGGCGCAAACCGTTTGCTGATTGATCCGCCGGCCGAGAACAGGGCCAGGTCGACCCCTGCGAAGCTCTTGTCCGTCAGCTCGACGATCGTGTGCGTCTGGCCGCGGTAGGTCAACGTCTTGCCGGCCGATCGATGTGACGCCAGGAACGTGACGTCATCATGCGGGAAGTCCCGCTCCTCGAGGATGCGAACGAACTCCCGGCCAACCGCCCCGGTGGCTCCGACGATGGCAAGGTTGGCGCCCATGACGTGCCTCCAACAAAACAGCCCGCGAAGGTGCGGGCCGGTGGTTTCTCGAATCGACGTGATCTCGTGCCCGCTTAACCGACCTCCACCGTGGCCGACGGGGTCGACGTGCCCTTGAGGCACACCCGCTTGATAAACGTCCCCTTGCTGCTGGCGGGCTTGGCGCGCCGGATGTGGTCGATGAAGGCCTCGATGTTCTCGGTCAGATCCTCGTCGGAGAAGCTGACTTTGCCGACGACGGCGTGGATGTTGCCGCCGTCGTCGTTGCGGTACTCGAGCTTGCCTGCGGCGTACTCG
>CAYOGX010001179.1:0-1889 GCA_964403235.1 uncultured Planctomycetales bacterium
TCGTGGTCCGCCTGCAGGGCGTCTTGACCGCGGCCGAACAGCAACTGGTCAAGTCCCTTCCGGGCGAGAAGGGCAGGGACTTGCTCAAACAGGTAAGGACCCAGTTGGTCGAAACGGCGAGGCCGGTCATTGGAACGATGGTCCAGGAGGTCACCGGCGTCAATATGGTGAGCCTGCACCACGACATCAGCACCGTCACCGGCGAAGAGGTCGTGCTCTTCACCCTGGCCGAATCGCCTCTCTTCCGAGAAGGAAAAAAAAGATAGGGGCTCGATTTCCCAGCGCGACGCATGCCCCGCTCGTCCCGCTGGCGGTTGCGGTGGTCGGGCTGATCACGTTGTCGGGATGTTTCCGTCGCGGCGGGGCCGACGGGACGGCTGTGATCAAGACGTGGATCTGGGGCGAGCCGGTCGAGGCCAGGCTCTTCAAGCAGGCGCTGCGAGAGTTCGATGCGTCGCGCGACGACGTGATCGTCCGCATCGAGCACATCGGGGGCGACGTCGCCCGCAAGATGCGCGTCGCCCTGGCCGGCGGGGCGGCCGGCGACGTCCTGATGCCCCACTGGACCCACATGCCAGTGCTGGGCGAGAGCGGATCGCTCCTGCCGCTGGACGACTTCATCCGCGAGGACCGGCTCGACGTCGAGGACTTCTATCCGGTCGGGCTCGAGGCCTACCGCTGCTACGGCCACCAATACGCCATGCCCATCAAGGGCAGCACGATGGTCGTGTACTACAACAAGACGCTGTTCGGGCGGTTCGGCGTGGCCGAGCCCACCAACGAATGGACCCACGAGGACTTCCTGGCCGCCGCCAAGCAGTTGACCCGCGACGTCGACGAGGACGGGCGAAACGATTTCGTCGGGTGTGTGCCGTACGACTATAACAGTTGGGTGTGGAGCTTCGGCGGGCGATTCGTCAGCGAGGATGGGACGCGGTCCATGCTGCTCGACTCGAGGACGATCGCCGGGTTGCAGTTCTACTGCGATCTGCGGAACGAGCACCGCGTCACGCCGCAAGAGCTGACGCCCGCTGGGACGGATGCGACCAACCTGTTCAACTTCGAGAGCGGCCGGATCGCCATGTCGATCGGCGGGCCGTGGTGGTTGCCGAAATACCAGCAGATCAAGCCGCCGGACCCGGCCCGTTCCGACCTGCTGACGCAGTTCGCGTGGGACGTGGCGCCGTTCCCCCGGTGTCCGGCCGGTCGACAACTTCGCTACGCGGGCGTGGGGCTGGCCATCAACAGGCGGACGCGTCATCCACGACTCGCCTGGGAGCTGGTCAAGTTCATGTCCGGCCGCAGGGGGGGCGCGATCATGGCCCGGGCCGGCAGCGACCTGCCGCCCAGACGGTCGGTGGCGCGGTCGAAGGCGTTCCTGCGACCGGGGACGGCCTGGCGCGAGGAGGTTTTCGTCGAGGCCATGGACGAGCCCATTCGCGTCTTCCCGCCGTACGCGTGGTGGAGCAAGGCCAGTGTCCTGATCAGGGACCAGGTGGAATTGGCGCTGCTCGGCAACGTGACCGTTCGCCAGGCCTTGACCAAGGCCGACCGACAACTCACCGCGCTGCTGGCGGAGGTCGCGGCCCAACACGCGTCGCCAGGCCGCGCCAACGCCCGATAGCATCGGGCGACGGTGTGGCCAAGCACACGTACGCCCGGTTGTCCCCGCCGGCGTCACCGTGTAGAATCGTCTAGTAGTGGTTGGGGAACCTCCGTGAGGCATGGGAAAGCCGATCTCCTCAGATCCCGTAGGACGGCGGACGCCGTTCCACCCCAGCCGGTGATCCCAGTGAGGCTCTTGGACCAAAGGAGCGGATGATGAAGAGCAAGCACGTGATCGTGGCGGGTCTGGTCTGTTCGGCGTGGCTCCTCGCGCCCGGGGCGGT
>CAYOGX010001180.1:0-1882 GCA_964403235.1 uncultured Planctomycetales bacterium
ACCCGGGTTTGGGCGTGATGTCGTCGAGCCAGACCATGGCCTGGAAGGCGTCCACGGCCTCCTGGCGGGCCTTCTCATCACGCGTCGCGGCATACTTGAACGACATGGCGGCCAGATAGTGCGCGGTATGGCCGCCGTCGTTATCGCTGATCTCCCGCAGCCAACCCTCTTTGTCGCCTGCCCAATAGAGTTGGTGGACGAACCCAAGCCGTTTGTGTCCCCACTCATTCAAGTGCCGCTCATAATACGCCGCCTTCTTGAGCAGCGTGTACGGCTCGTAGCGGATGACGCCGATGCCGGCGTCGGTGGCGATGTAGACCGCGCGGTCGCCGTCGGCGACGTCGCCGATGGCGATGTCACGCACGTTGTCACCGGGCAGCCAGTGGTCCGCGCCGAAGTAGTGGTACTCGTCGCCAAGCTTGCGTATGGCGCCGCGCGTCGTCCCGATCCACAGGTCGCCGTCGAAGCCCGTGGCCAGGCAGGTCGTGTCTTCGTAAGGAAGGCCGTCAGCGCCCTGCAATGCCGTCAGGGCCATCCCACGCAGCACCGCCAGCCCGCGGTCCGTCGCGATGTAAAGACGGCTACCGTGCGCGAGCAGATCCCGCGTGTTCCTAGAAACCGGTTGAACCCAGTCAATGGGGTTTGTCACGAAAGTCTTGCCACTGATGAGCCCCAGACGGCCCGGTTGCAGCAGGTAGAGCGTCCCACTGTAGGACGCGAGTTGCTGGATCGGTCCAATCCGAACGGGATCAGCCAAGACCTGGCTGCCGTCTTCCATGATGACCGTCGAGTCGGTGGACAGGTAACCGCCTTCCGGCTTGATATCGACAAACGCCCCCGGCCGAGTCGTGCCGTCCCATCGGAACACGGCATCCCTGGTAGCACCGTACAAGCTGCCGCCATGCAGGCACAGATCGACGAATCGCGTATCGGTGACGCGGGTCCACTTTCCGTCGGCCAACCGGTAGGTGCCCGATTCCGCTACGGCCCACAGGGCATCCGCCGTCGCCCGCAAGAGCGACAGAGACTTCGGGGCTTTCGCGACGTCCTCAAGGGCTCCGGCCCGCAGGATACGCAGCTTGCCGGCGACGACGGCGTACGGCTCGCCCTTGCAGACGACAACGGCCGTGGCCGGCTTGTCTGTCTTGACCTTCTCGGCCACCTCCTGGAGATAGACCCCGTCCGCCACAGGCTTCCACAACCTTCGCTCCACCGCAGCCCCTTCCGTGGCGACAAGCGTCACCAGGGAAATCGCGCAAACGCAGCACATATGAATCGTCACGACGGTTCCTCCTCTGTGCACATGGCGCCAGTACCTCCGACGGGCGCCTACCATGAACAATGCAGTATCATACCTCATGGTGCCCGAGCCCACGATACTCGGATTCGGCACCATGGTTGCACCCATGAACTCATGCAAGTCGGGTGAGGCCTTGACTTGTTGGGGCCGGTCTGGTTATAAGTGTCAGTAGTGACCCCGGCAAGGACGCCTGTGGGTTACGGGGGAGCGTAAGCATCTCGCAGTCGCCGATAGTCGCCGGAGCATCGGCGGGACTCACAGCCATTAGAGATCTGAAGTTTCTGGGAACCGTTGTGAGGAGATCTCTCAATGGCGGACAGCCCTTTTGGCCGTTTCCGCGCATGGGCAATCGCCAGCGCCCCCGTCTACGTCACCTGCCCTTGCTGTACTCACCCCGCCCTGATCCCGCGGGACTCCATCGGGGGGCGCCGAATGTGCAGGCAGTGCTATTGCTTCTACTTCGTGAAAGACTGCACAGCCGTGACCGCACAGGTAGCACAATCGGCTCTTGCAGGCTAGAGGAAAAGGAAAAGGGGTCAGGCTACTTTTTCCTTTCGTCCTGGGTCTGCTGCTTTCGCGGTC
>CAYOGX010001181.1:0-1881 GCA_964403235.1 uncultured Planctomycetales bacterium
TTCCCAACGCTGCCAGCATCGAGGCATCGCCCGTGGCGCGGTAGGCCTTGGCGAGGCCCATGCCGGTTGGCCCGATGATGTTGGGCGAACTACTTGCGCCGTCTGCCCACCAGGCCCAGCCGCCATCAGCCAACTGCGTCTCCACCAGCCGCGCGCCGCCGGCCGCCATGTGGATCTGGCTGGTCGTCAGCCACGGGTTATAGTCCACGTTGCCGGTGACCATCGCCGCGATGGTACCGCTGTCAAACGTGCCCCACCAGTTGTCCTCGGCGTCCACCGTGGCTGCATACAGGTAATTGTAGATGGCAGCGGTGCCATTGCCCGCAAGGCTGCAGTAGGCCACGTCCACGTTGGAGACCGTGCCGCCGTAGTACCCGTAGAGAAACACGCCCATGCGGCTGTTGCCGGTGATGGTGCAGCCCTGGATGTCGACGTCGCTGATGGTTCTGGGCGCCTCGGTGCCGAAGAGGAAGCCGTCGAGGCCGTTGTCGGCGAACGTGGAGCTGCAGAAGCACAAGTCTGAGGACGACCCCATCCACTCCCAGATGCACACGCCATTGCTACCGTTGTCGTTGGCCGTGACGCCCCGGAAGGTCGAGTTGCTGATCGTCGAGAGGTTGATGCCTTTGTTCGTATTGTGGCTGAAGCTGCCACCGGTAACCGTGACGTTCGTGGCCGAGACCGGCGTGTCCACAATGTCGAGGCCGATGCCATGTCCCGGATCGTCCGAGCCGTTGTACTCGAAGTCGCTGTCCGTAATGGTGACACCAGTGACGGTGCCTCTGATGGACGCGCCCCAAGCCCCGGAGTCGTGAACGTTGCAGTTGGCAATCGTTACATTGCTGTACGTCGCGTTCCCATCCAGGAAGAGGTTACGCCCCCGGCCGTAAGCAACTTCGACATCGCGGAACACGAGGCTCGTGAAGCTGCTTGCGACCTCGGCGACGCGAATGGCGAAGCCCGGGCCGTAGGTGCTGCCGGGGCGGCGCGTGAAGGTCATGCCCTCGACTGTAACGTCCAGATTGGCGCTGTAGATCTCGACGCCGTTCGACTTGCCCTCGGTCAGCTCGACGACGGTGCTGCCGCTGCCGGCGCCGATGAGGCTCAGGGACTTGGTGATCGACAGGTCGCGCCAGGCTGTGTCGTTCTCCTGATACGTCCCCGCCGCAACGTTGACCGTGTCCCCGCTGCCGGCGGTGTCTATGGCGTCCTGGATGCTTCCGTAATACGTGACCGTGTTCACCTCGGGATCGTCAACAACCGCGCTGCCCGCAGCGACCCCTGGCCCGACCACCCCCATGTAGATTGCGACGCCCAGGATATCGGCCGTTGGAAGGGCGGCTTGGAGTTGAGCGTACGTGAACGGCCCGCCGGGGGTTTGGACGTACGTCCCCATGTTCGCCCCGTCCCACGTTCCATACCACCATACCGCGCCGGCCGGGCCGGGCGTCGTCAGACTGGCCCCGGTGACGCCGTCCGCTTTCAGCCACACCGCGCTCGCGACGGCGGACCCGCTCACGGCCAGATAATTCTGGCTCGCTCCGGAATCGTAGAGCTGGAGCGAAAGACGCGGCCCCGGCCAGCCTGCCCCCGGCTGCTTGAACCAGAAGGACAGCGAGGTGATGTTGCTGAACGGCTGTACGCCACCGAGGGGCGCGAAGCCGAAGCCCGCATAGTCCCCGGCTGCCGTCGTCGTCAGACTCACCGACTGACTCCCGGTGTGGGCGTCGGCGCTTGTCCGTGCCGCGGTGCCGCTGCCGTTCGTCACAAGCTGAAACGGCACCACCTCCAGCGTGCCGGCCTGAGCCGTGCCGGCCGTCGCCAGGGCCAGGGCGACGGCACAAGCCACCAGAATAACTGAACGTTTCATTGCTCCTCCCT
>CAYOGX010001182.1:0-1878 GCA_964403235.1 uncultured Planctomycetales bacterium
AGGCGACCGGCACGCCTTCGCAGGACGGCGACCTAGAGATCGTCGCGTCGCGCGCAGGGATGCCCGACGACCGGGCCGAGTTGATCTGGCGCGACGTGGGCGGCGGGGATTCGACTAGCGAGTATTACGGCTGGGAGGGGCCCGAACTGCTGACGGATTGGGAAGTTCTCAAGTCGGCGACGAGTTCGGCTGTCAACGCGGAGACGTACTTGGCCGCTGTCGGCCTCGCCGACGGAAGCGCTCTGGCGGTGACCGGACAAAACGGAACAACGGCGGGCACGCAGTACCCGATCTATCTGCACCGCTACACGCCCGCTGCTGGCTGGTCCGCGCTTTCGGACGTTACGCCGTCGTCTAGCTCGCAGACCTTGATCAGCCCGGCCCTAGTTCAGTTGCCGTCCGGCGTGGTGCTGATGGCGCTGGAGTCCGACGAAGGCGATAACGTCGACATCATCGCCAGCGAGGACGGCGGCACTTCGTGGGCCCCCTACGCCTACCGGGTCCTAGATACGGCGGTTGGCACGGCCGACATTCGCAACGTCGCGATGGCATACGCCGGCCACGACCTGCTGATGGTCATCGGCTTCAACGACGGCGCATCGTTCGACGCGGCGCAGTACGCCAGTTCTGACCTCGGCAAGTCGTTTTCGCAGATCAGCGCAAGTTACAAGGCGGACAGCCCGGATGCGGACCAGGCGCAGGCCGTCGCCGTGTGTGCCGTGCTGGGCGGGTTCGTTGTCGGCTGGCTTGACCGAAACGGCGGCGAGGCGCGTACGTCGGCGATCGGGTCGGCGTGGCAAAGCGCGGCCACGTCGGCGAAGGTCGACCACGGAACCCACACCGGCAGCACGACCCCGGGCTGCGCGCTGCTGACCCGGCCCACCGGGGAGGTCTGGTTCTTCTTTGGCGCTACTGGCGGGGTGGTGATCGCGTACACGAGCGACGACGCCGGGTCTACCTGGGATTCGCGGGCGCGAAAGGTCGCGGGCCGGCTCCAGCGGTTCGCCGTGGCGGAGTGCGGTGGACGCGGACTGTTGATCACGCGCTGGACGTGTACCCCGTCCAACACCTACCAGCCGCACTCGACCGCGTGCGCGTTCCTTGGTGGGTACACGCGGATGACGATGCCGGCGGAGTTCGGCGCCCGTCGCGACGAGTATCAGGGCTGGAATCAGGCGGGGTGGTATCCAAACGGCGACCCCGACGACATCGGCGCCAACGTGTTTACAGGGGCCACGCTCACGGTCAACAGCGGATACGTCAACGTCTCGGCTTCGTCGCAGCGACTGCAGTGGAAGCTCGACACATCGCCGGTTTCGATCGCCGACTGCTACAGCGCTTCCGCGGTGTTCGCGGTCAACTCGATCACCGCCGCCTACCCCAGCCGGCGGGTCGGGGTGGAGTTGTTCTTCGGCGACAACGGTTCGCCGAATACAGACGTGGGCGTCTCCCTGTCCGCGGACACGACGCAATTTTGGCTGTTCGATGAGAAGGCGTCCGCCGCGGTTGGCTCGCCGGTTTCGATCGACATGACGGACCCGCTGGAGATCCGCATCGTCGTCTCCAACATTCGCGGCACGTCCGCCTATGTGAAGACGTGGTATCGCCGCCCCGGCTCGCACCTCCGAACTTGGACCGAAGGCCCTGGCGGGTCGCTGCAGAACAGCGGCGGCTTGGGGTCGCCCGCTGCGTACCTCAACTTTGGCACGAACGCGATCACGCAGACATCCGACGCCGACTGGTACTTCGCGGGCATCATGCCGGGGACGCACTACGTCCCCCGGGCTGTCCAGACCGCAGGCCAGTCGTGGACAAACCCGGACGACCTGCGCGGCGTTCCCGCCTCGGGTGCGTTCCAGGCGGTCACCGACGGCGTCT
>CAYOGX010001183.1:0-1877 GCA_964403235.1 uncultured Planctomycetales bacterium
TGCGAGCAGAAGGGATGCCCGCCGTAGCCGTGATCCGAATAGTCACACGGGATCAACAGCCGGCCGCTCTTCAGTTGGATCGCGTGCCCCGGGCCGGTCGCGTACCACCGCCAATGGCTGCGCTTGGTCGTCTGGGTGATCTCGACCGGCTCGGACCACGTCGCGCCGTCGTCGCTGCTGTGCGTGACCCAGACCGTCCGCGGCGCCTTGCCCTGCTTGATCAGGCCCTCGCCCTTGTCACCCAGGTTCTTGTTGAACGGCAGCCAGATCGTGCCCGTGCTCTGATCGACGACCGGCGCCGGATTGCCCGCCGTGTTCGGCCCGTCGTCGACGACGACCCGCATCGGTCCCCACGTCTTGCCGCCGTCGGAACTCCGCTTCAGGACCAAGTCGATGTCGCCGTAGTCCGACGCGCTGTTCTTGCGCCCCTCGCAAAACGCCAACAACGTCCCCTTCTGGGTCACCACCATCGCCGGGATGCGGTACGTGTGGTACCCGTCTTTGCCGGACACGAACACCGCCCGTTGCTTGGGTAGCATGGCCGCCTTCCTGTCGATCTCGTCCAGCTTGAACCGCACACTCACCACCGAGTTCTTCTCGCCCTTGGCCAGGACCGCATACGTCGTCGCCACGAACGTCCCGTCCGGCAGCAGCTCCAGACCCGGGTAGCCCAGGTCGTACTTCTTCGGGCTGTTCAGCAGCCGGACGCGGTATTGCCCTTCGCGCAGCTTCACCACGTCGTCGTATGTTCCTACCCACGCGACGAAGTCCCCCCCCGTCGGGCCGGCGTACGACGTATCGCGAAACGCCATGACCAGCCGGCCGTCGGGCGCGTACCGCGGCATGTGCCGGTCGCCCGTCAGCGCTGCCGGCAGCTCGACGGGCTTGGACCACGTCTGGCCCTCGTCGTTGCTGACGATCAGGAACGAATTGTACCGCCGCCGATTCTCTCGCATCACGGCCGCCAACTGCTTGCCGTTAGGCGAGCGGATGATGGCGGGCTCGCAGATGTCGGCCCCGTAGAACTCGGCCACCTTCCGCTGCGGGCCCCACGTCAATCCACCGTCGGACGAGATGCTCTGCCAGATCGTCAGCGGCGACCGGTCCCGGTCACTGTGGCCGCGGTGAACCAGTTGTAGATGGCGCTTCGGCGCGATCGGCACGATCGTGATCGGCGCGACCACGCAGTGCAGCCCGTTCGGCTTGAACGGCGTCCACGTCTTGCCGTTGTCGAGCGACACCGACTGCCGCATGGCGCCGTTGCCCTCGAACACGAACAGCCGCTCGACGCCGTCCGGCCCGATCAGGCGATGAATGCACGGGCAGTTCTTGGCCGTCTTCCAATTGTCCGGCACGGGCAGTCGATCGCTCCACGTCAACCCGCCGTCGGTGCTCTTCTTGAGCACGGCCGAGGGCCCGCCGTGGCCCAGCGGATACGTCACCAGGATCGTCTTGTTGTCGCGCAGCAATACGGTCGTCGGATGCCCCAGGTATTGCCCGGGCTTGCGCTCCACGATGACCTGCCGCCGCGTCTCGGCCGACAGGTCGATCACGGGAATCGTGTAGCTTTTCGGTTGCGTCCGCGGTGGCGGCGGCGCGCACGTCGACCCGGTGACCCGGAAATCCATGATCTGCATCCGACTCCGCCATGGTCGGAACCCGAACAGCCCGAACGTTGGCCCCTTGTACTTCAGCTCATGGACGCGCTTGCCGTCGATCAGGAACGTCAGCTTCGATCCCTTGCGCACCACCTCGAACAGAAACGGCTTGCCGTCCTGAACGAACGCGGACCCCTTGCCCAGGAACCGGGTCTGTTTGGAAAACAGGGGCCCTTGGATGAAAAGCTGACCGTTCGCGCCCTCGAAACCGAAGTGGCT
>CAYOGX010001184.1:0-1877 GCA_964403235.1 uncultured Planctomycetales bacterium
CGATCCATCGATGGGGCATCATGGAGTATCCAGCGTGCGACTGGACTACCCGGCCGGTGGGCAACAGACGCTGACGGGCCGCTTTCGCCCCGTCCGTGTCAGGCAGACGCACACGCTGTCCGCCTGGGTCCATGCCCGCGATCCCGGTGCCAGCGTGATCCTCGGCTTCGAAAACGGCTACGTACCTCTGGGCGGCGGACCGCACCGTTTTGAAACGCGCAAGGCACTCGAACCGGGCACGTGGCAGCGCGTCCAGGTCAGTGGCGTGGCCAAAGCCGGACCGGCCGACGCGTACGGAATCAGGATCGCCGCGACCGGCCCCACGGCGGGAAGCGTCTGGGTCGACGGCGTGCAGTTGGAAGAAGGCCCCGCGCGACCCTACGCTCCCGCGCATCCGCTGGAAGCCGCCTTGCTGCCGCCGAATCCCTCCGGTATCAGCCACTGGGACGAGCCCGTGCGGTACACGATCCAAGTGGCCAACCATGCGGCGGGTGCAATCCGGGCGACGCTCGCAATCGAGACGCGGGACTTCCGGGATCGCAAATTGCACGAAGAGACAATCGGGCCGCGATCGTTCGCTCCCGGACCGACGATTATCGAACGCGCCGAGCCACCGAAGACGCGAGGGTCGCAGCGTCTCCGGCTTCGCGTCGACGATCGCGAGCAGCTCGAAGACGAGACCACGCTGACCGTCGTTCCGCCTGCCCGGTATCCGTCGCGGCACGCGGCGTCGCGATTCGGGCAGCACGTGCGGCTGGAACCGTGGCAACTTGGCGTGGCCAAACGGCTCGGTGCGTGCTGGGCGCGGATGCATGACGTCGACTTCTGCCTCTCGTGGGATCGAGCCGAGCCTGAAGCCGGCAAGTGGGTTTGGGCCGACGACAAGATCGATCTCGCGCACCGAGTCGGCGTCGACGTGCTGGGCGTTCTCGGACGCACACCGGGGTGGGCGCTGGAGCCGGAACAACGCGGCAAGACTCCGGAGGGCGGCTGGTTCTATCCTCCCGACCTCGACGCGTGGGCCAACTACGTCGAAACCGCGACCCGGCATTACCGCGGCAAAGTCGACGTCTGGGAGATCTGGAACGAACCCTACGGCTTCGGCATTGGCGACGGGACGAAATACGCCGCCCTGGCACGAACCGCCTACGCGGCGGCCAGACGCGGCAACCCCGACTGCACGATACTCGGCCTTTGCACCCACGCAGGCGCCACCGCCTTCAACCGGGACGCCGTGGCCGGCGGAGCCGTGACCGCGTGCGACCTGATCAGCTATCACTGCTACACGCGCGATGGAATCGATGCGTACCGACGAGGGATCGAGGTGCGTGAGGTGCTGGGCCTGGCAGACGACGAGAAGAAGACGTGGATGTCGGAAGGGATGGGCGGCTATACGTTCTCGTGGCATTCGTTCCTGGTCGACGCGGTGAACGATCCCTATTCACGTCGCCCCGGCGCGCCGACGTTCTCCAGCGAAGCGGCGGCCGTGACCGGCGCCCGGGCCATTGCCAACACGCTCGCCGCGGGCGCCGAAAAGACGTTTTGGTACTGGTCGCCTTGGGAATCGGCCAGCAGCATACGGCCGGATCGATACACCTGGTTCGAGTATGACGGACAGCTCAAACCCTACGCCGCCGCGTACGCGGTTGCCGCGCATTTCCTCGACGGCACCCGCTCCGTCGGGCGCATCATCGCCCGCGAGCACCTGCCCGTGTGTCTGTTCGAGCGAGGCGAGGAGGCCGTCGCCGTGTTGTGGTGGGAGAGCGACGGCCAGACAACCCTCGTGCTGCGCCCGCCAGCGGACCAGCCAGGACGGCCCCTGCAGGCCTTCGACATGATGGGCAATCCGCTGAATCCGACGAACGGCGAGCTGACCG
>CAYOGX010001185.1:0-1874 GCA_964403235.1 uncultured Planctomycetales bacterium
AGCGCCGCTTTGAGGCCATCGATCTGGCGCGCGAACATGCGGCGTTTGGTGAAGTATCTGCCGGTGGCCACGCCCGCGTATTTCTCACGGTGCGTCAGGACGTCCTTCCGCAGCGTCAGCGCGCGTTCCAAGGCCTGTGCGAGCAGTGCGGCGCTCCGCTGGCCCTTGGCGGCCTTGGCCTGGTCGCGCAGACGAAACACCCCGACCAATCGGTCCGCGTATTCGGTGGACAGGGCAATGCGCTCGATTCTGGCCTTGACGCGTTCATCTTGAGCGAGCTTCCGGGCCCGTTCGAGCTGGTCGCGGAGTTCCGCAAGCAGCTTGGGATTGAACACGCCCGTGGCGTAGCGCGGCGCGTTGCCGGGAAAATGCCTGCGATTTCGAGCCACTTTCTGCTCAAGGGCCTCATGATAGGCCTTCATCGGCCCGGCCGCCCGGCCGTAGAACTTGGTGTAGAACGCCTCCAGCAGCGCCTTCACGTCGGTCGTATGGTCCCACAACAGCCGCGCGGCGACGTAGTGTACCAGGAAATTGCTCCAGATGTTCGCCGTCGTGTACTGCGTGTACAGGCCCTCGATGCCGAGCTTCTTGAAATGGGGAATGTCGGCGGCCACGGTGTGTACGATCGGCCACGGCAGGTCGAGCCAGTTCACCTTGTCGTAGTACTCGTAGAAGTAGACGTGCTTCGTGTGCTTCCGCCACGCGTCGATCAACTCGCTGTACCGCCGGTTGGGTTTGCACGTCGGGTCGTTGACCGGATGGGCCAGACAGTAGTCTTCATAGTGACAGATCACCACGGCCAGATTACGATGCCCCTTGATCTGCGGGTCCTTGGGCGGCCAGGTGTAGACGTTGTACGCCCCGACGAGCATGAGTTGGTCGGGGAACGCCTTCTCGAGCTCGGCCGCGACGCGGTTGTAGAGGATCATCTGGCGGCGCGAATACCGACGATCGCGGGTCACGCCCGGTTCGTCGAGCTGCCGACAGCCCGAACACTCGCACCACATCTGTCCGTCCGTCGGTGACAGGGAGATCAGGTCGATGCCAGGACTGTCGCGCAAGATCTGACCCATTCGCTTCGCGATCTCGGCGGGCAGTTGCCGGTTCGAGTTGCACAGCTTGCAGCCGTTGTCGCGGGAGCGCTGCCCGTTGATGAGGGCGAAGAACTCGGGGTGTGTCTTGCCGTAGATCGCATGTGGGATGAGCCGCGCTTGTGTGTGGTAGATCCCCGGCGAGATCCGAAACGCCGGGGGCAAGCTCGGATCGTTGATTCGATTCGTCCGGTTCCGCAGGTTCCACGCGACGTCCTTGCCCACCCACCGCATGGGAAACGAGGGGACCTGTCGAACGTCGAGACGATCGAACCGGATGTCGTTCAGCTTCGGGATGACCTCGCCCAGCGGGCCGGGGAGATACCATCGAGCGCCGAGCCGTTCGAGCAACTCCGACGCGGCATAGGCGACGCCGTACGGGCCGCCGGCCAGCGCGATGTCGGCGCCTCGCCGACGTAGGACAAAGCCCTCCTTGCCGAGGCCGGCTTGCTCGGCCGGCGACACCACGGCGTCGCTCCAACGGGTCTGCCCGACTAGGATGCGGTTGCCGCGGATCTGCCGGTCATCTGCGCGAATGGGCACGGTCACGCCCGTCATCTTCTTGAATGTGTCTTGCAGATCGGCGGCCGTCCTCTTGGCCAGGGCGCCGGCCTTGGCCGACACCACGATCGTGCCCTGTGCCCGCCCGTCGCAGATGAGCACACAGGGCTCCGCACCCGCTATCGCGGGCGATACCCATGCGATCAGGCACGATACCGTCGACGCGCGGACCGTCATCGGTGTGTTCATGGGTTTGCCCTCTCTTTCTGCTTCTCGCCCACT
>CAYOGX010001186.1:0-1874 GCA_964403235.1 uncultured Planctomycetales bacterium
ACGTCAAGGCCAACAACGTCACGATCGAACTCGACGGCCACGCCGTGAGCTACGGAAAGGACCTCTCCTACCAGGAGCCCGCCGGCGCCGTTAGCTGGCTCGACTCCGGCCACGGGGTGATGTTCCCGAAGTACGGCGTGAAGGGACCGAAGGTCCTGAACGGGCTGCTGCTCGAGGCGACGCCGAAGGAGAAGAAAAACGGCACCGGTCGAGGCCACAACCCCATCTGCGGCAACGGGGTGGCGGCGTTCGAGTTCGCCGGGCTCACGGCGGTCTACAAGGGCAAAGACATCCGCGGCATCGCGCTGTCCAACTCGGGCGGCGGCTCGATTCACCACTGCGTGTTCGAGGACCAGGGGACCCACATCACCAATCGCCATCAGGGGCTCGACGCCATCGGCGGGTACCCCCGCTCCAAGGTGCACCACAACCTCATCAAGCGCACGCGGCACCGCGGCATGTCCGCCGGCAGCGGCTCCGAGATCCATCACAACGAGATCCACATCGACAGTTGGGCCACCAACGCCTACGGGGTCATGTGTTACCACACCGTGAAGGGAGACGTGCACCACAACGTCATCTTCGGGAGCGGCTATCACGTCATCGGCGTCGGCACGGTCTCCAACTGCGAGGACGTCACGGTCCATCACAATCACATCGAGCTGTTCGGGGCCAAACCCACCCAGCGCTCGACCGAGTACGGGGCCATGAGCGGGATGAACGGCGTGCGCGTGACGTGGGGCGGGCGGAACCTGCTCTACCACGACAACACGATGATCATCACGGGCAAAGCGGGCTCGAACCTCCGGGGCACGTGGTTCTGCTCGGAGGAGAAGGTCTCCGGCGTGGTGTTCCGCGACAACGTCGTCCGCGTGGTCGCGCTGGACGGCCAGGCCCACGTGCGCGGGGCGCTGGCCTGCTGCGGCGCCCCCCGGGACCGCAAGCACGGCGTCACGCTGTACCGGAACAACCGCGTCATCTCCAACGTCACCCACATACGCTTCGGCGAAGGCTACGGCGTCGGCTCGAACCACCACTTCGTCGGCAACACCTTCGTTCGCGAAGGCGACGACGACCGGTACCGGACGATCCGCATCGGTCACGGCAGTTACCCCACCACCGGCCACGTGCTGATCGATAGCAAGTTCGAGGGCGGCGCGGACCTCGACAAGGTCGCCTTCCTGGGCGACGGCGACCAGCGGGAGTTTACCGTGAAGTGGACCGTCACCGTGGACGTCACCGACGCCGCGGGCAAGCCCGTCGCCGACGCCGACGTGACCGTCACGGACAGCGCCGGCACGGTCGAGTTCCAGGGCAAGACCTCCGACGAGGGCCGGGTCGCCGCGCCTCTGACGCAATACGTCCGCAAGCCCGACGGCAAACAGGTCCGCACGCCGCACAAGATCTCCGTCCGGAGCGCGGCCGCGGCTGCCCGGGCATCGGTCGCCGCCGACGCCGCCAAGACCGTCAAGCTGGTCTTGAGGTAGCTGCCCGACGGCTCGGCGGCAACGCCTCACGTCAGAAAATAGATCCGTCCCCATTTCTGGGGCGCCGGGCCCTGACAGGGGGAGCGCAATTGACCGTGGCGGGCCGGCGGGGTCAAATGACGGCCTCATGGGAGCCAATGGAGCCGACGCACATCCCAAGTCAGCAAGGCGCCCGGAGGTAGGGCAGTGGGATTGCCCCGGCGCAAGGCCCATAGGGAGACAGACCGCCCATGCCCGCGAGAAGGCCCAACGTCCTTTTCATTCCGGTTGACGACCTCCGGCCGCAACTGTGCTGCTACGGCCGGGACCACGTGGTCAGCCCGAACATCGACCGCCTCGCCGACGGCGGGGTCGTCTTCACCCGGCCGTACTGCCAGGTACCCGTCT
>CAYOGX010001187.1:0-1873 GCA_964403235.1 uncultured Planctomycetales bacterium
GTCGCGTCAACGTCTTCTGGGACGGCTGCGCCCACGGCGAGCGGGCGCAGTGGTTTGGGACGAAGCTGGCGTACTACATGCCCGGCTCGGGCGGCCAGCCGTTCGCGCTTCGCGGGCCGGGCGCGCCCAAGTGGAACCGGCTGCCCAACTTCTGGCACATGGTTCCCAAGGCGATGCGACGCCACAGCGGACACGGCGGGTCGCATCCGTTCCTGACGCACGAGTTCATCGCCGCGCTGGCGGAGGACCGCGAGCCGGCCGTGGACCTCTACGAGTCGCTGGCGATGACGGCCCCCGGCATCGTCGCGCACGCCTCGTCGTTCAAGGGCGGCGAGCAGATGAAGGTACCCAGCTTCGACTAAAAAAAGGGGACGGGAGTCTTTTTCTGGAACCTGCGCCGATGCCTGGACTGGACGGTCTGGAGAACACGTACGCACGGGCGCTGTATCGCCCGATGGGGCTGACGGCCGAGGACCTGTCCCGTCCGCTGGTGGCCGTCGTGAACTCGGCCAGCGAGCTGGCGGCGGGGCATGCCCATCTGTGGAGGCTGACCGAGCCGATCCGGCGTGGCGTTCGGGCGGGCGGTTGCGTACCGCTTGTCTTCGACACGGTGGCGGCCTGCGACGGGATCTGCCAGGGCGCGGGCATGCACTTCATCTTGCCGTCGCGTGAGGCCATCGCCGCGTCGGTCGAGCTGATGCTTCGGGCCCACCGGTTCGACGGCGCGGTTTTCGTGAGCTCCTGCGACAAGGTCACGCCGGGAATGCTGCTGGCCGCGGCGCGCTGCGATCTGCCCAGCGTCTTCGTGACGGGCGGTTACATGCGGCAAGCGACGTTCGACGACGAACCCCGCGGCACCAGTGACATCAAGGAGGCCATCGGTGCACTCAAGGTCGGTCGGATCAGCCAGAACGAGCTCGACCGCATCGAGCGGTCGATCTGCACCGGCCCCGGCATCTGCAACATGATGGGGACGGCCAACACGATGGCGTGCCTGGTCGAGGCGATGGGGCTGTCGCTGCCGAACAACGCAACGACCCCGGCGGACAACGATGACCTGATGGCGCTGGCCGAGCGGGCCGGTCGTGCGGCGGCCGAAGCCACACTGGCCGGTCGACGATTCTCGGAGGTCGTCACCCTCGCCGCGGTCCGCAACGCGATCCGCGTCGGGTTAGCCATCGGCGGCAGCAGCAACATGGTCCTGCACATGCTCGCGTTGGCGGCCGACCTCGGTCTCGACCTGACGCTAAACGATTTCGAGCAGCTCAGCGGACACACGCCGCTGCTGGCGCGGTTCAAGCCGGCCGCGGACGTGTTTCTCGAGGATTTCCAGCGGGCTGGCGGCGTGCCCGTCGTCCTCAAGGAGCTGACGCATCGGATCGACACGCAGTGCCTGTGCAGCACGGGCGAGACGATCGGCCAGCGGGTCGCGTTGGCCAAAAACGCTGACCCGTCGGTGGTTCGCCCGGCCGACGATCCGCTGGCCGAGACGGTCGGGCTGGCGGTCTTGCGCGGTTCGCTCGCGCCGCGCGGTGCGGTCGTCAAGCACAGCGCGGTCAGTGAGACGATGCAGGTGCACCGCGGGCCCGCCGTCGTCTGCGACGGCGAGGAGCAGGTCCGCAAGATCTTGTTGGGCGGTCGGGCCAAGGCGGGTGACGTATTGGTCATCCGCTACGAAGGTCCGCGCGGCGGGCCGGGCATGCGCGAGCTGTCGATCCCCGCGGCCATGCTCGTCGGCATGGGCCTGGGCGATTCGGTGGCGATGATCACCGACGGCCGGTACAGTGGTGCGACGCGGGGCCCTTGCATCGGCCACGTCTGTCCCGAGGCCGTCGACGGCGGGCCGATCGCCCTGGTCCGCGACGGTGACGTG
>CAYOGX010001188.1:0-1872 GCA_964403235.1 uncultured Planctomycetales bacterium
CCAAGGGCCGGACAGGGTGCCCACAGCCAGATCGCGAGGAAGCCGACCAGCCGGTTCTGCGGCTGGAAAGACGGATCCATGTTCCTTGGCCCCGCAACTCGCCAAGAGCGGCGCGAGCGGGACCAACATCGGCGTGCGAAGCTATGCCGGCATGTCGGCCGGCGTGATGTGGGCCGGCCCTTCGGGCCAGATAAAGGAGACCAAGAGCGGCTCAGGCCAGGAGGTCTACGTCACGGGCGATTCCGACTGGCACATCTTCCGGCTGACGACGATCGGCTCCAGCAGCTCGACGCGACACATCAGCATCTACATGGATGAGGATCCCACGCCGGTGCTCGACATCGCCAGTCCCCCCCACTCCCCGGATCAGCCGGAGGGGTTCCAGTTTGGGGCCGGAAGCACGAGCGGAACGCAGGACATCTACTTCGACTGGATCACAGCCGCGGATGCCGGCGTGTTTGCGCCCGGCGAGGAGAACGACGGCAGCGATACGGACATCGGTACGAGCCTGATTCCGGCAGTGACCCTGCCGGATTGCCGGATGTGGGTCGAGCCAACGGCCGCCGGGCAGACGATCACGGTGGGTATCGGCGAGATGGGCGACCCGATCGAGTACCTGGTGGCCAACATCGGGCAGAACCCGTTCGATTGGAGCGTCACGGCCCAGACGCCTGGTGGGGGGGCGGTGCCCCGGATCACCAGCATCAATCCGCCCAGCGGTAGTGGGCTGGCGTCGGGTGCTTCCGTCACCGTGACGGTGACCATCGATGCGAGTTCGCTGCCGGCCGGCGAGCACGATGCGAACCTGACGTTCACGCCCATCTGCTCCGGCGGCTCGCCGATCGAACGCCAGATCAAGCTGATCGTGGACGACTGTGAGTGGGAGGTCACGGCCGATCCGGGGACGATTGGTTCGCTTCCGGAGCCCGGCTGCGAGCCGGATACCTACCAGATCACGATCGAGAACACCGGCTGGACGCCCGGCTTCCAGAGCATCGAGTACCACATTGAGGAGCAGGACTGCGACGGAGGCGACCGGGACATTCCCTGGCTGAGCGCGGACAAGATGGACAACGTCGGCGACCCGATCCCGCTGGGTGGGCAGGATATTGTTACCGCGACGGTGGACTACTCGAAGCTCGAGACGGGCTGGAACTGTGCCGTACTGCATATCGAGAACACGTGCGACCCGGATGACGAGAAGGACGTCGAGTTCGTCGTGCCGTTTGTCTTCTGGTACGACGGGGAAGTTCTCCCTACTGCTGCGGACTCGGCCGGTCCGGGCATGACCTTCGTCGATCGGGACGTGATGGGCACGGTTCTGACGGAGCTGGTCGATGACCCGGACGCAGAGGACGGCAAGGCGTTCAAGATGACCGACAACGCGCTGGATGCGCTGCTCAGCTATCGCACGGATCCGCAGATGAACATCGGTGCCGTTCCCGGGGCGACGGTCGTGGGCCGGGTGAAGGTGACGGAGTAGTCCGGCATGCCGCCGGGGGGCACACCGCAGAACGGCAACCTGATCATCTGGAATGACGCAGGCATCTGTTCCGGCGCCGTCTGGGGCGGTGAGAACCGCCTCGTGTGGGACGCCCGTCGGCCGGAGAACTACACCACCGCCCTCTATGGCGATGACCGGTACCACATTTTGCGCCTGACGGCGGTCGGCGCTGGTGACGCGGATCGCGTGGTCAAGATCTACCTGGACGAGGAGGAGGAGGCGGTGCTGACCATCGAGAACGCGTCTTCCGTGACCGAGCCAGGGAATGACTACCTCGGCTTCGGAGCCACGCTGGGACAGGCTACCCAGACCATCTACTTCGACTGGGTTACCGGTACGAACGCCGGCGCATTTGGCCCGGGGCCCGA
>CAYOGX010001189.1:0-1872 GCA_964403235.1 uncultured Planctomycetales bacterium
CTCAGTGGGACGTCGTCGCTGGGGTACCACTCGTAACCCGCGTTGTCGCGGATCTCGGTGACGACGTTGAAGAACTGGCCGTCGAACTCCGGGTGACTGGGGACGGTCAGGTAGTCGGCGTAGTAGACGGGGAGCGCCGTGCTGCTGCCCTGCGGCGCCTCGTAGCGCCGGTAGGGACCGAGCTGGAGCCAGGGCGAGCCGTAGCCGGTGCCGGGCACCATGTGGGTGCCCACGAACTCGACGCCCCAGTCGCTCAACCCCTGGAAGGCGTTGGTGCCCAGTTCGTAGTAGTGGCCCAACACGTACGTGGAGATCGGAATGTCGTTGTCGAGATGCCACTGGGTCCCCTCGTCGAAGTGAGCGGCGATCTGCGCGTCGCTCCAATCGCCCACCCCGTGGTCGTAGTAGAACCAGTGACTGCCGGCGAACGCGTGGATGGACGCCGTCGCGTCGCCGTTGTCGACCAGGGCCTTCATCTGGGCCGCGTCGCTGGCATCCATATCGTGCAGGAAGAAACCCAGCCACGGCTTAAGGCCATGGGCAGCGGCGTCCTCGGCCCACCAGAACGGCCCGGAGCAATCGTCGATGCGGAAGGGCAGCAGGGGGGGCATCCCCTGCATCACGAACGGCTTGCGCGCCGCCCACACCAGCGACCGCCACACCAGGTCATCCAGGCCGTATACGTACCCCTGGACGCCGATGCGGGCGAACTCGTAGGAGCCCCACTGGACGGCCCGACCCTGCCCGTAGTTCCGCAGTACGATGAACGGCTGTCCGCCGGCGGCGGCGACTACCTGAGCGTCGGCCGGCGGCGTCATGCCCAGGACGTCCATACCGCCGTCGAGGTCGATCGTCTCGTCCGGCTCGTGACGGGAGGTGATGTAGTGGACCGGAGACGGCCCGGTCCCCTGGGCCACCAGCCGGATCCAGGCCCACCCGAAGATGGGATAGGTGCCGCTCCCCGTGAGATCGGCGTCCACCACGTAGAGATCGAACGCACCGCCGGTGACGTTCACGGTGCCCAGGCTGTACTCAGCGTGCTGGTCCGAGCCGCCCTCACCCCCGACGGTGTCCACGTAGTGGGCCTTGGGTGCGCCCGGCGTGTAGCCGTAGTAATAGCGCATATCACGGCCAGAACCGGCGGTGTACAGGTTGGCAAACACCTCGTACTCCCCATTGGGGATGCCGCTGGCGAAGAAGTGCATGACGGGCAGGCCCAGCGTCTCCTCGTCCGCACCGGCCATGACCGATGGAAACGGCCGGCCGCCGGCGACGTAGTGGAACTCGGTCCACTCCCCATCGTCGGTGACCAGGTCGCGGGCATCCGTCGTGGTCGGCAGCACAGGATCTTGATGATCGTCCTCCCAGCAGTTGATGCGGATCCCGGGCGCGCCCTCGCCGATCTCAACCGAACTGGCGGTACCGCCCGGACCGTACGACAGATCGAGGACGTCCTGCACGTAGGGGTATCGCGGGGCGTAGCTGGCATCCGCCAGGAGGCGGTCGAAGTTCACCAGCCCGGCCCCGGCCGAGACGGCGGCAGAGATGGCGCTCTGCTCCGCCAGGTCGAGGTAGGCGCCCGTCTCGTCCAATCCGTTGTGCCCCACGACGATCAGGGCCCGGTCGACCGCATCGGCGGTCACCGGGTCCGCGGAGACGTCGTGGACGGTGTACGGAACGCCGAAATTATCCAGGTAGGGTTGGATGATTTGCTCGAAGTCCGCGTAGCTGGCGCTCTCCGAGTTGACCAGCACGACGGCGTCGGCCGGGATGCTCTGGGCAGCGACGCGCGCCGGCCCAATAGCGGCCGGCAGCAGAGCGGCGATCAGAACTACCACAAGGACACTATTCCACACAATTCGCTGTTTTGAC
>CAYOGX010001190.1:0-1865 GCA_964403235.1 uncultured Planctomycetales bacterium
GATGAGCGTGGTGGTCTACACGGCCAGCGGCGCGATGGCGCGGATGACGGGTGCACCGCTGTGGTTGGTCGTGTTGTGCGTCGGGATCTTCACGACGTTCTACGCGGCCCTGGGCGGCATCCGCGCCGTTATCTGGACCGACGTGATCCAGTTCCTGATTCTATTGGGGGGCGCTGTTTTCGCGGTGGTGTACGTGGTCGGGTATATGGGCCTGGGCAACTGCATCTCCGTGGCGATCGAGAACAGCAAGCCGCTGGCCCCGCTGTGGAAATGGGACGCGACGTACCGGCTGACGATCCTCGGCGTGATCATGCATTACGTCTCGTGGGTGGTGTGCACGTACAGCTCGGACCAGGTGGTGATCCAGCGGTACCTGAGCACGCGCGACGCCCAGACGGCGCGGCGGTCGTATCTGATCGCCTGCATAGGGAACTTCTTTTTGGCCGTCATCTTGGCTGCGGTCGGGTTCGCGCTGTTGGCGTTCTATGTGACGCGTCCAGGGCTGCTGTCCGGCGAGATGTCAGGCCAGCTCTTCACCAAGGCCGACGACGTCTTTCCATACTTCATCGCGCATCAGTTGCCGGTTGGCGTGACCGGGCTGATCACGGCCGCCCTGTTCGCCGCGGCCATGTCGAGCCTCGACTCGGGGGTGAACAGTGTCTCGACCGTCATCACCGTGGACTTTTTCCAGCGATGGAGTAAGACCAAGCGGAGCGATGCGACCTCGCTGCGCTTCGCGAAGGTGTTGGGCCTGGGATTGGGTCTGACGGCGACGTTCTTGGCGCTGTTCGTGGGCAACATCGAGGGCAACATCCTGGTGGTCACCAACAAGAGCACCAGCTGCGTCGTCGGGCCGCTGTTCGGGCTGTTTGCGTTGGGAATGTTCACGCGCCGAGCGAATCAGTTCGGCGCCATCGCCGGGCCGACGGTCGGGTTCGTTGTCGGCCTGGTTATGACGTTTTCCGGCCAGTGGTTCGGCGAAGCGTATGATATCTCGTTCATGTGGTTGATCATATCGCCCGTGATCGTGACGCTGGTGGCGGGTTACCTGCTGAGTTTCATCCAGCCCGCGCCGACGGCTGACCGACTTCGCTTCACACGGTGGGCCGTCATGACCGGTAGCCCCCCGGTGTTGCCAACGACACGGACCGAACCCAGCGGATCTCCCGCCGTCGACTCGTCCGACGAGTGACCCAATGTCTTGACCACAGATAGGCGACGGATTAGCCTATCTGCCCCGGTATATGGCGTTAAGAGGGTGCCGGGGGATGCGAGTGGCTTGTAAGCAAGAAGGAGTCTGTGATGGCAATTCGGGTAGGCATCAATGGGTTCGGCAGGATCGGTCGGTTGGTCTTCCGCGCGATGCGGGCGCAGGGCGACGCGTTCGACGTCGTGGCGGTCAATGACTTGGCGCCGGCGGACAGCCTGGCCCACCTGTTCAAGTATGACACCGTTCATCGCAAGTACCCCGGCACCGTCGAGTGCAGCGCCGACGGCATGGTGGTGGACGGCGACAAGGTCAAGATCCTCAGCGAGCGGACCCCCGCGAACCTGCCCTGGGGCGATTTGGGCGCCGACTACGTGGTCGAGTCGACGGGCGTGTTCCGAAAGGTCGAAAGCGAGAAGGGCGGGTACGGCGACCACATCAAGGCCGGGGCCAAGTGCGTGGTCCTCAGCGCACCGGCCGGCGATGACAAGGCCTTGCTCAACGATCAGTCCATGTGGGGCCACTCGGTCGTCCGGACCGTCGTGCTGGGCGTCAATGACGACACCATGAAGCCCGACGACAAGCACGTTTCCAACGCGAGCTGCACGACCAATTGCCTGGCCCCGGTGGCCAAGGTCCTGCATGAGAGTTTCGGCAT
>CAYOGX010001191.1:0-1863 GCA_964403235.1 uncultured Planctomycetales bacterium
CCGTACGGCCCCTCGCCCCACGGTCGATGTTGGGGCAACACGCCGTGGACCGAGGCCATGCGATTGCCCGGCTCGGCCCAGGTCGCCTTGGGCGGAGGGTTGATGGCACGGTTCGCGTGGTGGGAACTGGCCAAGCATCCCGAATGGGTCGAGCAGCAGAAGGACGAAACGGACCTGCATGCCATTCGGTGCATCGGCATTCCCAAGCGGGTGCGGCTGATCTACGTCCCCCGGCTGTGGGACCCGCCCGTGTTGACGGCGATCGAGCTCGATGTCCGCTACCGCGCCACCTACTTCGATCCATGCACGGGCACCGAGCACGACCTCGGGCAGGCCGTACCTGACGAGAACGGCCGATGGCAACCCCCGTTTCCGCCCGAGGTGCACGACTGGATCATTGTCCTGGAAGTGGCAGAGGTGTAGTGTAGCGACCATCGCCGAGACTGAGACCCGACGGCGATCCGTGTGCACAAAACACAGGAGGCAGTCATGGGCGTCAGATGCGTTTCTTCTATCGTCTGTGTCATTTCCTTGTCGACGGTACCTGTCGTTTGTCTAGGCGATGACGGCGAGCGGCCCGCGCGCTCGACGCCGGCGGCCAGCAAGCCGACGGGCCGCACGGCATCTCCCGCCGCGTACTTCCCAAAGATCGATCGACGACCGGAGCCGATGGTATGGCGGTTCGAAGGGGCGCTGAGAGTGTTCGTCTCCCTCGCGTCAGTCATGCGCAAGGAGACCGGCTGCGTCGATCTGAGGAGTTTCGATCTTTCCAGAGCTAACCTGCGCGACAAGCCAGATACGCTGCGTCGCGCATCCTTCGACGAGCGCACGAAATGGCCGCCGGCATCGGCGCTGCCCGAGGGCTTCGATCCCGCAAAGATCATGGCGTTGGGCAAGAACCCCGGGCTTGGCGTGCGCAGGCTCCATCAGCAAGGTATCACAGGACGTGGGGTGGGCGTGGCGATCATTGATCAGACGTTGCTCGTGGACCACCAGGAATACGGCGATCGGCTGCGTCTGTACGAAGAGACGGACGATATCGTTAAGGGTTGGCGAAACGTCCAGATGCACGGCCCGGCGGTGGCGTCACTCGCCGTCGGCAAGACGGTCGGCGTCGCGCCGGAAGCGGACCTGTACTACATTGCCACCGCGCGTGGGGGCGATGGCAAGGACTTCGGCTACTTGGCGCGGAGCATCCGTCGCATCCTGGCGGTGAACGAGCGCCTGCCGGCCGATCGGAAGGTCCGAACCATCGCGATGCAGATCGGCTGGGGACCGAAGGTCAAGGGGTACAAGGAGTTAATGGCCGCGACGGCGCAGGCCAAGGCCGTCGGCATGTTGGTGGTCTGCTCGAGCATCGAGGAGGTGCACGGGTTCAAGTTCCACGGGTTGGGCCGCGATTCACTCGCCGACCCTGATCGATTCGAGTCCTACCGCCCCGGCTGCTGGTGGGCCGAGCGGTTCCACGGCGCCAACGCGCGGGCCAAACGTTTTTACGCCGGGCGCCTGTTGATCCCGATGGATTGCCGAACGACGGCCTGCCCACAATCGCGCACGGGGTACGTGTTCTACTGGGAGGGTGGGTGGAGCTGGTCCATTCCCTACATCGCCGGGTTGTACGCCCTGGCGGTCCAGACCGATCCTGCGATCACACCCGAGCGGTTCTGGAAGCTGGCGTTGGGCACCGGACAGACGATCCGCCTCAAGTCCGGCAACAAGCAGGTCCCATTCGGGCCGATCGTCAACCCGCCCCGGTTGATTAACGCCATACGAGACAAGGCCCAGCCCTAAGCTGCTTGGAGAAGTGCTTGAACAGATGAGAAGGTTGGGTGGCCCACCTCTTCAGAGGAATGCGCGCATTGG
>CAYOGX010001192.1:0-1861 GCA_964403235.1 uncultured Planctomycetales bacterium
CGATGACTACCCGGCCATCCAACGAGCCATCAACTCGGTGCCGAAGTACGGCGGCCCGAAGTAGGTGCTTGCGAAGTAGGCGCTTCCCAGCATGGATCAGCTCAGGTTCAGGGTGACGGCCGAACGGTTGCCGCTGCTGTCGGTGGTGGCCGAGACGCGGTTGGCCGTGTCGTCGGCGGATCGGAAGACGGGGACGTTGGAGTCCATGCCACTGACCTTGCCGGCCAAGACGGCGAGCATGGCCCGCAGGGCCTCACGGGTGGTGATGCCCGTCTCGACCGCGTTGGCCAGGTCGAGGAGCGCCGTGGCCACCGAGGTCCGCTCGCCGGCCGTCAGGGTCATGGCATCGCCGGCGGCCGACCGGCTCGAGACGGCCGCGTCGATCCGCCCCATCTCGGTGCTCAATTCAGACCGAACGGCCGTGGCGACCTGGGCGGCCGTGGGATCGTTCAGGCCGGCGGCCGCAGCCGCAGCTGCACCGGACGCCTCACGGCTGCTGATGCTGGCATCCACGCGGCCAAGCTCAGTCGTGAGTTCGGATCGGACGGCACTGGCCACCTGAGCCGCAGTCGGGTCGTTGAGCCCGGCCACTCCGCTGGCGGCCGAAGCCGCGTCCGTCTCGGTGTCCGCCAGAGCCTTGCCGGCGGACCCAGCAGAGACGTGGCCGCTCAGGGCCTCATCCCAGACGGCGTCAGCGATGTCAGCTGCTGAAACCCCTCCGGTCGAGACGCCGGACACCGAAGCGTCCAGGTACGAACCGAACGTGCCGGCGGTCGCGTGACCGGACTGAGCCTCGTCCCACACGGCATCCGCGATCGCACCCGTGGTGGGAACCGTCGCCTTCAGGTCATCCGGCCCGGTGACGCTGGTGCCGCCGACTTGGGTGACGTTGGCGTCCACGCTGCTGGCCACGCTGGCGGAGCTGCCGTTGATCTGCGTGACGTTCGACGGGATCGGCGTGGTGCCGTCGCAGTAGCTCTCGAGGTTGTCCGCAGCCACCGAGTCGCCGCTGATCTGCACCACGTTGGCCTTGACGGTCGTGGTGGTCTTGAGGTCGTCCGTGTTCGCCTCGGCGGTCTTCAGCAGCGTGCCAGCCTGGTTGACCGTCGCGTACAACGACACGTCCTTGTCCCAGACGGCATTGGCAAAGTCCCCGACGCCAGCCACGGCTGAGCCGCCGACCTCGACCACGTTTGCGTCGATGTTGCCGCTTCCGAGGCTGGCGGCAGAGCCATCAACCTCCACGACATCGACCTGGAGCTTGTCCGTGCCTCCGACGATGGCGTCAAAGACCTCGGCTGGAAGCACCTCGTACCGGAACACCACCGGCAAGGCCCCAGCCACGGACACGCACACGTCGAGGCTGCCCTCGGTGTTGGTGTCCGTGGCATCCAAAGGCACGCGGTAGTACCCGTTCTCATCGTGCGTGGCACTGGTGGCGTCGTTCTTCTGGGCCGCAACGGCACCAGCCTTGCTCAGACGCACGTCCGCTTGGGCGATGGTCAGCGAGGACTCAGCCGTTTTTCCATCGGTGTCATCGACGAACGGCCCGATGCGGACGGTGGTGGCCGTGTCGGCCTTCAAGTATTGCATGTCAGAATTCCTCATCCGAGACGGGAATCAAAGGTCGGATGTTTTCAAACGGCAAGACGTCGTAGCTGACATTCAGCTTGTCCCGAAACAATCCGTCTGGAATCTCAGTCAGGATGTCTTCATCAAGAACCAGCGCCCGTCCGTAAGTTGCACCGGGGCAAGGCGGTGCTGCCCCTCTTGGTAAGCGATCAGTGCCTGAGCGTCGTCCTTAGTGAAGATCAGGGCGTTCATGCTATGGCTCCATCAAGTGCGGTCATCAGTGCAGACA
>CAYOGX010001193.1:0-1859 GCA_964403235.1 uncultured Planctomycetales bacterium
CGTTCACGGCGGGTCTCCGTTTCACGAGCGCCGCTGGGCATTGTACCGCGGGTCCCCGGTTGGGCAATTTACTCGGGTAGATCGGGCAAACGTGCGTTCATTTGCGCCGGCCGTTGGCTTCCGATCCGGCGCTACGACGTTCTCCTTGGAGCCATCTTCTTGACGTCGGACCAGTCTTCGATCAGCGATTCGGGCGTGAACGCGTATCCGCACTCCGGGCAGGGCCCGCCGTCGGGATGGCCCGCCAGCGAGTAGTGGCAGTCGGGGCAGATGAGATGGCCCTCGCATTCGAGGCGCTCGAAGAAGCGTCTGCCCCGCCGACGGTTGGCCCACAGGAGGCCGTAGACCAGCAGGATCATCACCCACACCAGGACCAACACGGTCCACGTCGACGACCCCACCTGCACCGCGAGGCCGAAGAACGTGGGCGCGCCGCCGGGCGAGGTCGGCGACCGGCCCGGCAACGGGACGCTGAAAAACACCCGTAGCAAGACCATCCCCGACAAGATGATCACGGCGATAAGGCAGACGACGTTCCTGGGTCCCGAGCCGCGGTCGATTCTCAGCTTGCGCTGCCAGGCCCTGCCGCGCCTGGCCGGGTCCGGCACGGCCCGTCGGAGGCTCATGCCCAACAGGAGGTACGTTGCCAAGGGGATGCCCACGCCAACGACGATCAGCCAGGGAACAGGGATCACCATAACAACTCTACCGTCCACGTAGGGGGTGGCCTGGTCAAGGAAACGACCCCTCAGGATCGGGCCTTGGCCGTGTTGCCAGGGCCATGCATATCCCCAGGGCCGAGCTTCGCTTGACCGCCACCCAACGGCCCCATTGATGCCGACACAGACCGGTCGGCACAGCCCGTCCTACCGCGGTCTCGATGCATCGCCGCAGGACCGGGTTTTGTGTCTTGACGCCGAGCGATCGGGCCGATATACATGTATCTTATTGTGCAAGGAGCCTCAACGCGGATGACGGGCATTGGGTACAACGCCAGCGGCAAGACGGGTTCGAGCTTATGGCTCGGGCTGTTGCTGGGGTTGCGCCTGGACGCCGGCGCGTAGGGCTCCGAGACGATCGCACAACGCCGAATCGAAGATCCAAGAGCCCTACGCAGCGACGCGAGGGCTCTTGTTCTTTTGGGCAGAACCATGATGATGAACCGCCCGAGGACGAAAAGACTGCTGCTGTGATGGGTCGGTCCGCGCCCGAACGCGGTCCGGCCCGACGACGGCCGCCGATTGATGTCAGACACCACATGAAGTAGCAAGGTTCGAGAACGATGAACGCAGAACAGAACGACGCGACATACAACTTCGCCGCGATCGAGGCGAAGTGGCAGACGTATTGGGAGCAGAACAAGACGTTCCGGGCGCCCGATCCGGGTGACCCGGACTTCGAACCGGACAAGCCCAAGTACTACATACTGGACATGTTCCCCTATCCGAGCGGTGCGGGGCTGCACGTTGGCCACCCCGAGGGATACACCGCGACGGACATCATCGCGCGGTACAAGCGGATGAAGGGCTTCAACGTGCTACACCCGATGGGGTGGGACAGCTTCGGTCTGCCGACCGAGCAGTACGCCATCGAGCACGGTGTGCATCCGGCCGCCACGACGCAGCAGAACATCGACAACATGCGGCGGCAGGTCAAGTCGCTGGGGTTCAGCTACGACTGGGACCGCGAGCTGGCCACGTCGGACGTCCGCACGTACAAATGGACGCAGTGGATCTTCCTGAAGATGTTCAACGCGTGGTACGACGACGTGGCGGATCGTGCCCGGCCCCTCGACGAATTGGTCAGCGAGCTTCAGTCGGGCGATCGGCTGGTCGCGCCGAACGGGGACATCGTCCTGA
>CAYOGX010001194.1:0-1857 GCA_964403235.1 uncultured Planctomycetales bacterium
GGGAAGCGGCCACCCGCACCTACCTCGCCGATCACCCGGATGTGAACGTCATCATCTGGTCCTGGTGCGGTCAGGCCGCGACGACGATCGACAACATCGACATTTACCTGGGCCTCATGGAGGGCCTGATTGCCGACTATCCGGACGTCGACTTCGTCTTCATGACCGGCCACCTGAACGGCGGCGGCGAGGATGGGATCCTCAACCTCGCCAACGAGCATATCCGGAACCACTGCATCACCTACGACCGGATCCTCTACGATTTCGCCGACATCGAGAGCTTCGATCCCGATGGTCTCGTCAACTACATGCCCCTCCTCTGCAACGACAACTGCGACTACGACAGCGACGACAACGGCACCCTCGACCGCAATTGGGCCCTCGATTGGCAGGGCTCGCACGTCGAGGGGGTCGACTGGTGGCCCTCGGGCGCCGCGCACAGCCAGCACCTGAACGGCAATCTCAAGGGCTACGCCGCTTGGTGGCTCTGGGCCGTTCTGGCGGGCTGGAGCGAGTGCGCCCCGGCGCCGTCCGATCTCACCGCGGATCCCGATCTGGTTGCGCAGGAGATCACCCTCGACTGGACGGACAACTCGAGCGATCCCAACGAGGACAGCTTCATCATCCAGCGCCGGGTCGACGGTGGCGCCTGGGACAACGAGTACGCCACCGTGGGCACCGACGTGACGACCTTCACCGACAGCGGTCTCGCTCTCGGGACCTACAGCTACCGCGTCGTCGCTCACTTGGACGATGACGGCTACGGCGAACCCTGCAACTCGGGTCCGTCGAACACGGCGATGGCAGCGATCACCAGCACCGATCCCCCGGCCGCCCCGACCGACTTGGAGGTCGTGGCCGACTCGTACGCGCACACGGCGAGCCTCACCTGGATCGACAACGCGGACAACGAGACCGGCTACATCGTGCAGCGCAAGGCGGGAGACGACCCCTGGGACGATGCCTACGACGACACGCTGCCGGCCGACGCCACCTCGTACCTCGACACCGACCTGGAGCCGGGTCTCTACACGTATCGTATCGTGGCCCACAACGACTTCGGGTACTCCGCGCCGTCCAACGAGGAGACAGCTACCCTCCTGGCCATCCCGGATCCTCCCACGGATCTCGTGGCGGTCGGTAACTCGACGGAGGGGACGGTTGCGCTCAGCTGGACCGACAACTCAGACAACGAGGACCAGTTCATCATCGGCCGCCGTGTCGATGGCGGCGCCTGGGACGATGCATACGACGCAGTGGGCGCCGATGTCGCCACCTATCTGGATGACAACCACGGCGGCAGCCCGCTCCCCGAGGGCACCTACACCTACCGCGTGGTGGCGTCGAACAGCGACGGCCCGTCGACTCCCTCCAACGAGGCCTCGGCCGTGATCTCACACGAGGCGCCCGCTGCCCCGACCGATCTCGCCTCAACGCTGAACGGCTTCGATGTCACCCTCACCTGGGTGGATCAGAGTGACAACGAGGAGAACTTCATCCTCGAGCGTGCCGTCGACGGGGGCGAATTCGAGGTGCGGGCCACGCTGCCGGCGGACACGGAGACGTTCCTGGATCAGAATCTCCCGCCCCTTCACACCTACACCTGGCGGGTGATGGCCCGGAACAACTACGGCGACTCCGATTACTCCAACGAGACCTCCGAGTATGTCGCCGAGGAGTCGTACCAGATCACGCTGAAGCAGAGCGTCGACGGCTACGACGGATGCCGCGACGCCTATCTCGCCGCGCAGTATCCCACCTACAACTACGGCGGCGATCCATACAACTACGTTGAGAATGCTCCGAAGATCAACTTCGCGATCCTCTTCGAGCTTCCCGAGGAGCTGCACAACAAGT
>CAYOGX010001195.1:0-1857 GCA_964403235.1 uncultured Planctomycetales bacterium
GTGCGTCGCGCCGCTGATGGCGGCCGAAGTGGATGACTACCGCGGCCAGAAGCCCAAAAGGCAGACGCTGGTCATCCAGGGTGGGACGCTCTTCGACGGCACGGGTGCCGAGCCGCGGCCGAATCACGCCATCGTCGTGACCGATGTGCTGATCGCTCATGTGGGCGAGCGCATCGCAGTACCGGACGGCGCGACCGTCATTGACGCCAAGGGCCTGGCCATCCTGCCGGGCCTGATTGACCTGCACGTCCACTTCGGCGCGCCCTCGGCCGAGAGCAAGGGCCTGTCGGGGCCCGAGACGATGCGCGACTATGTCCGTCAGCGTCCAAAGGTCCGGCGGAGTCTCCACCGGGCCGGCGTGACCACGATCCGCAGCGTCGGCGACGTGTTGTTCAGCATCCTGGAGCTGAAGCGACAGATCCGGGAGCGTGAGCTTGCCGGACCGCGCGTGTACACCGCGGGTCCGATGTTCACCGCGCCGAAGGGCCATCCGATCTCAACGATCTTCAAGGGCAATCCGTTTCTGATCGCGACAGCCACGCGTCAGGTCAGACAGGTTGAGCGCGCCCGCGCCGAGGTCCGCAAGCTGGCCTCGGCCGGTGTGGACGGGGTCAAGATAATCTACGAGGGCGACGGTGGGCTGCCGCGGCTCCCGTTCGACGTGATGCAAGCGATTGCTGACGAGGCGCACAAACAAGGTCTGTGGGTGGCCGTGCACACGAGCAAGGCCCAGGAGGTCCGCGACGCCCTGCGGGCCGGCGCCGATACGATCGAACACGGCGTCACCAGCGGCAACCTGGATGACGAGACGATCGCCCTGTTGAGGAAGCGGGATGTGACCTACATCCCCACGCTGGCGGTCCTGGATTCGCTCTCGAATGGAGCGGCGACCAAGCGTCCCAGCAAGAACGTCAAGGCCGCGCTCGAGGGGGGCGTCCGCATCGGCGCCGGCACGGACTGCCAGGGCCTGACGATGTCGTTTGGCCGGAGCCTGCATCGAGAACTGGAACTGCTGGTCGCAGCCGGGCTCACGCCCGCACAGGCCCTGTTGGCGGCCACGCGCGACGCGGCCGTCGCCTTGAAAGTCGAGAAGGTGCTGGGCACGGTCGAGCCCGGCAAGTGGGCCGACCTGGTGCTTGTCGCGGGCCGGCCCTGGGAGCGGATCAGCGACACGCAGCACGTCCGCGTGGTCGTCCAGGGCGGCTGCGTCGTCGTGGACCAACGCGAATCGGAGAACGCGCCATGAGCATCGAGCCTGATGCAGCCAGGGACTCCCTGAGAGAGATCGATTCGATGATGGCCCAGGCGCGCAAGGCGGTCGCCTCGGGCGCCGCCAGCCCGATACTGATCGTCTGGGGTGTGATCGGGATCGTCTGCTTTGCGGCCACGCACTTCTTCGCCCGCTACGCCGGGTGGGTTTGGCTGGTCGGCGACGTCGTAGGCGTGTTGGCCACGTTGGCGCTGGTGTACGTCTGGCGATCGCCGGTCAAGCCCGCGCCCGGACTCAACCGGAGGCTCACGTTGTTCTGGGCGTCCTTGTTCGGCTACATCTTCGTTTGGCTCGTCATTGTCGCACCGGTCAACGGACTTCAGCTAGGCGCGTTCATTACCAGCGCCGTCATGTTTGCATACATCGTCCTCGGGTTGTGGCTGGAGGCGCCGTTCCTGATTTACCTGGGGCTGGCCGTCACGTCCCTGACGGTGGCCTGCTATCTTCTGCTGCCGTCGGTCTTCAATCTGTGCATGGCGGCTGGCGGTGGCGGGGCCCTGCTCGGCACCGGGCTCTACATCCGGATGAGGTGGCGCTAGTGCCGTTTTCGGTAGGAGAGTTTCGTGTTGTGTCCGCGGGTGGCATGG
>CAYOGX010001196.1:0-1852 GCA_964403235.1 uncultured Planctomycetales bacterium
CACAACGGAGACGGAGCTGAAGCTCATGGCCGCCGCAGCGATCATCGGGTTCAATAGCGCGGCAAGACCGAATAGGGGGACCAGAACGCCAGCGGCGACAGGAACCCCCAGCGAATTGTAGACGAGTGCGAAGAACAGGTTCTGGCGGATGTTTCGCATCACGACGCGACTGAGCCGGAACGCCTTGACGATGCCCCGCAGGTCGCCCTTGACCAACGTCACGCCGGCGCTTTCGATGGCCACGTCGGTTCCCGTCCCCATGGCGATTCCGACGTCGGCTTCAGCCAGGGCCGGAGCGTCGTTGATGCCGTCGCCGGCCATGGCGACGCGGTGTCCCTGGGCGCGGAGTTCCTGGATTCGCTCGTGCTTCCCTTCCGGCTTGACTCCCGCTTCCACATGGTCCAGGTTCAGCTTTTCCGCGACGGCCCGCGCGGTTTGTTCGTTGTCGCCTGTCAGCATATGGATGGCCAGCCCCAACTCGTGCAACGTACGGATAGCCTCGGGCGTGGATTCCTTGACGGGATCGGCAACCGCCAAGAGCCCGGCCGCCTGACCGTCGATGCTCACGAACATGACGGTGTTCCCGGCTTGCCTCAACTCGTTGGCGGTCTCTTGCAGCGCGGAGATGCTCTCCACTCCGTGTTCTGTCAAATAGTCGCCTGTGCCGACCAGAACGTGTCGCCCGTCCACCGTTCCCGAGACCCCCCCTCCGGTCGTCGAGTCGAAGTCCGCCGCTTGGAGAAGATGCAGATCGCGGTCTTTCGCGGCTTCTACGACAGCGTGTGCGAGCGGATGCTCGCTGCTTTGTTCTACCGAGGCGGCGTACTTGAGCACGTCTTCTTGGCCGAAACCGCGGTGGGCGGCCAGTTCCGTGAGACGGGGCCGCCCCTCAGTGAGCGTGCCCGTCTTGTCGACCACAATCGTGTCCACCCCTTGCATCACTTCGAGCACTTCTGCGCTCTTGATCAGCACGCCGTCCTTTGCCCCGCGGCCGACGCCGACCATGATCGACATCGGCGTGGCCAGTCCCAAGGCGCACGGGCAGGCCACGATCAAGACTGCGACGGCGTTGACCAGGGCGTAGACAAACCGCGGTTCCGGCCCGAACCACGCCCAGGCGACGAACGCCACCACGGCCACCATCACGACCGCCGGCACGAAGTAGGCGGCCACCGAATCGGCCACTCGCTGGATCGGTGCCCGGCTTCGCTGGGCTTCGGCGACCATGTCGACGATTTGCGAAAGAACCGTCTCCTGCCCGACGCGATCCGCACGCATTAGGAACGAGCCCGTCTGGTTGACCGTGCCGCCGATGACCGACTCGCCGGCGGCCTTCTCCACGGGCGTGGGCTCGCCGGTGATCATCGATTCGTCGACGGTGCTTCGTCCCTCGGTTATCTCACCGTCCACAGGGACCTTCTCCCCAGGCCGGACACGTAGCGTGTCACCCTCCTTCACCTCCTCCAGCGCGACCTCAGACTCATCCCCATTGCGGACCACGCGCGCCATCGGGGGTGCCAGCGACATCAATTCGCGAATCGCCCCCGCGGTCCGACGCCGGGCTCGAAGCTCCAGCACCTGGCCCAACAGCACCAGGACCGTGATCATAGTGGCCGCTTCGAAGTAGACCGCCACCCGACCGTTCTGACGGAAAGACTCTGGGAACAGGTCCGGTACGAGAACGGCCGCCAGGCTGTAGAAGTACGCCGCGCCCGTTCCCAAGGCAATCAGCGTGAACATATTGAGGTTCCCGGTGACGACCGATCGCCAACCGCGCTGGAAGAACGGCCATCCCGCCCACAGCACGACCGGCGTGCTCAGCGCAAGCTGAAGCCATCGCGTAGCAGTCGGC
>CAYOGX010001197.1:0-1849 GCA_964403235.1 uncultured Planctomycetales bacterium
GCCGATCACGCCGTACGGCGCGTGCTCAACGACGGTCAGGCCCTGGTCGCCGCTGTACGCCTCGCTGCACAGGAACTCCGTGCCGCTGACGAGGTCGATGATCAACTTGAGCTTGTCGTACTTGTGATCGAGCCGGCCGATCTTCGTCTCGTCCAGCTCCATCTTGCCCAGCTCTTCGATGCGCGATCGGACCACGTCGCGGATGATCTGGACGATCTCGGCGCGGGTCGCGATGGTCTGCTCGACCAGCCACGCTTGTGCCGCCTTTGCCGCCGCCACCGCCTCGTTCACGCTGCCGAAGACGCCCTGCTCGCCCGTCGCGGCCGTCGTGGCCCTCGCCCCGGCCGTCGCCGGCAGCGGACCGCACGCGACCGGCCTGGCCGAAATCGGCGACGACGCGCCGATCGGCAGCGCAGCCGTGCCCGAACCCGCCACAGCCGGCGCTGCCGTACCGCCTGCCGCGCCCGTCCCCCGCAACTGGGTCAGCACCTCCTGCACCACGTCACGAACCACCTCTTCGTTGATCGTTGCCGTTGTCATGGCTTTGCCCTTCGATCGTTACCCTATCGGGCCACCCGACCCCGCCGGGTCGGCCGCATCGATTCGGACGCAGGGTCCGCCTGGACCTCAGCCGCCGGACCGATCCCGCCGTCGCCCTCGCGCGGCTCAGTCCTGCTGCCTGTCCTTGTAGATCGTCGTGCCCTCGACCGTCACACGGTCGATGATGCCCACGATGACGGCGTCCACCGGCATGTCCCCGGTGAAATCCGTCAGCCGCGCGCTGCTGCCCTGCGTGATCAGCACGTACTCGTTGTCGCCCGCGCCGACGGTGTCGACCGCGACGACGACCCGGCCGCCTCCCTTGAGCGCCGCCGGCTTGCCCGTCACGTCCAACGAATACGTCTCGACCACCAGCAGCTTCTGGCCGCCCACCCGCGCGACCTTCTGCGTGGCTACGACGTTGCCCTTGACCCGCCCGATGAGCATGGCCCAGTGCCTCCCATCGTCCGCGCGCTACCCGTTGCAACCGCGGATCGCATCGCGCACTACTTGCTCAACGGCGACATCTTCTCGATCTCGCCGTGTGGCCGCGGGATCACGTCCACGCTCACCACCTCGCCGACCCGAGCGCCCGCGGCCGAACCGGCGTCGGTCGCCGCTTTCACGGCCGCTACGTCGCCCTCGACCACCACCGTCACCAGGCCGCTGCCGACCCGTTCCCAACGCTTGAACGTCACGTTGGCGGCCTTGAGCGCCGCGTCGGTCGACTCCACCAGCGCGACCATGCCCCGCGTCTCGATCAATCCAATCGCTTCCTGTGCCATCGTTATCGTTCTCCTCGAGGCCCGCACTCGGGCCCGTGAATCGCTTGCGTTTCGTCGGTCTCCGCGTCAGGCGCTGCTCGACGCCAGCACCGCCCGCGTCTGCCTCGCCACGATCAGCTCCTCGTTGGTGGGAATCGCCATCAGCCGCACGCGCGACGCATCGGTGCTCAGCGTCGTCTCGCCGCCGCGGGCCTGGTTCCGCTCCGGATCCAGCTCGATCCCGAACCAGGTCAGATCCGCACACACCCGAGCTCGGAACGCCACGCCGTTCTCGCCGATCCCGCCCGTGAACACGATCACGTCCGCGCCGTTCAGCGCGACCAGGTACGCGCCGATGTAGTGCCGCACCGCCTCGGCGAACGCCTCGATCGCCAGCTCCGCCCGTTCGTTGCCGTCTGCCGAGGCCTGCTCGATGTCCCGCAGGTCGTTGCTCACCCCGCTGATGCCCAGCAGCCCGCCTTGCTTGGCCATCATCGTCAACAACGTCGGCACGTCGTGGTCGGTTTTGTCCAGCAGCTTCAGCA
>CAYOGX010001198.1:0-1847 GCA_964403235.1 uncultured Planctomycetales bacterium
CCGGATCTTCCCACTGCCGTCACGGGCGACGCCAATCAGACGCGGATGACGTCGGTGATCTCCCACAGATAGCCGCTGCGATGCGGCACGTCGTTCTCGCCGGCGTAGATCGTGCCGTCGGCGGTGATCGTCATGTCATGGACCTGCCAGGCCTGCTCGCCGGTCTGGACATCGAAGATTGGCCCGAGGTGGGTCGATCGCCCGGTGTCGGGATCGTAGCGGAACAGGTTGGCCCCGCCCTCGCGTCCACACGAACCGTACAACACGCCGTCCGGGCCGTTGGCCATTCCCGCCAACCGACGACCGGGCGCGGGCTTGCCGAGAAGGTCCACCGCGTGCGTGTCCGGATCGACGCGGCACAACGTGCCCTCGACCGTGCCCATGTAGACGGCCCCGTCGGGCCCGGCGTGCGCGCCGTCGGACTTGACGTAGACCTCGCCGTCCCGAACCGACGGCAGGCCCGCGTCCAGGAACTGTCGTTTCCCTTCGTCGGGGTGATACCGCCAGAGACGGAACGTCGTCGGGCCGGTGCCGGCGTTGGACCATGCCCGGGTCACTCCCCAGCATCCCCACACCGCGCCAGTGCGATCGATGGCCAACTGCTCGGCCTGCGCCATGGCCAGACCGCTGCCCAGCGGACCCAGGTTCTCGCACCTGCCCGTGCGGATGTCGTAGACGAAGAACGTCTCGGGCGTGAACGCCTGGCCGTACAACAGGCCGCGGGCCTTGTCGAGCACGAGGCTCTGAATGTAAAGGTGAGGCAGTGGCCGATCGACGATGTCGATCTGCTCGGTGTCCGGGTCGAACCGCACGATCGCCCCGCCCGGGGCTTCGTGGAACCGATCGATCTCGTGCAACAGCGCAGTGGCGGCCCAGATCCGCCCGTCCTTGTCGAACGTCAGCGACCGGTGGAACTTCGCGTCGTACCGGTCGGCCACCTTCTGGAAGCCCAGGCTGCGAAACGTCCCCCGCGCGCGGTCGTACGCCCAGAAAATGTCCGTGTTCAAGCGCGTCAGGCCGCACCAAACGATCTGGCGTCGATCATCAGCCAAAACACAGTCAAAACTGATCCAGTCGTTGAACCAATCGTCGTGCTGCCCGCCGACCAGATCGTCGTAATCCCACGCCCCCTCCGTGGCCGGATGGGTCTCGTCCTGCTTGAACCTGGTGTCGACGAGCTTGAGCGATCGAACGCGCATGTTCCGTCCACCGGTATCGAGGGAATCAACCTTGCAGACGCCACACCAGGCTACCATGATAGCGTGATGCATCGCTGTCGTCATGTTCCCACTGCGTGGACGCGTCGACGGGAACGGATAGCCCTTGTCCGCCACCGGAGACGGATGCTCCGGATGCCCGGACACGCGGATCTGATTAAGGGATCTACATCATGGGCAGGCTGTGCTATTCTGCGATGATCGTGGCGTTTGGGATGTCGTCGTCCGGCTGCAGGGAGGATTCCCCCGAGCGCGGCGAGAGCGATGTTGGGAGACAGATCCGCTTGACGTCCCTTCAAGTCACTATCGACGGCAGCACGGTCCACTGCCTAGCCGCTGGACCCGGTGACGGCCTGCCCGTCGTGTTCCTGCACGGGGCCAGGTTCAGTGCCGAGACTTGGCGGCAGCTCGGCACGATCGACGCGCTTGCGGAAGCGGGCTACCGGGCGTTGGCGGTCGATCTGCCGGGCTTCGGCAAGTCGCCAAAGGCACCGACCGATCGTGAGACCTTGCTTGGGCGATTGCTGGGCGAGCTGTCGCGGCGCAAACCGGTGATCGTCTCGCCGTCGATGAGCGGCGCGTTCTCGCTACCCCTCGCGACAACCGACGCGGCCAAGCTGGCCGGTTTCG
>CAYOGX010001199.1:0-1845 GCA_964403235.1 uncultured Planctomycetales bacterium
GTTGCACCGGAAAGTGGAAACCTGTGTAAACCTGTGTAACATACAGACCGATCCCGGATGGGTGTGCCTTACAGGGCGCATTTTCGGGCAAGTGGACGAGGATTTCGGAGAAAACAGAGTTTAACAGCGGTACAGGTCGTCAGTCCTTCCCGTACACCGTCACGTTGGCCAGGTGGAGGGTTCCCTTGGCGGGAAGACCGAGCTTGAGGTAGCGGCAGGTCACGTCGGAGCCGAGGTCGACATGCCATTCGGGCTGGACGTCCTTGGCCTGCCAGAGCTTCTTCCAGGTCTTGCCGTCGTCGGAGACCCACAGCGTCAGTCCCGCGGCCCGGTCGTGGAAGCCGTTGGTGCGATTGACGATGTCCACGTGCCGCACCGTCCGCGGCTTGGCCAGACGGATGACGATATGCGGCTTGTCGGCGTTTTCGGCGGAGTGGAACGCGTGCGGCTTGGTCGGGGGACGCAGTCCGGACAGCAGGTAGACGTTGTCCGGGTTGAAGCCGGGGTTACCCGTGTGGCTGATGCGGTAGGTCGCGTCGCGGGAGATTTCCTTGCAGCCCTTGTGCTCGGCCAGGGGTTTCCTGGACGGGCCGGTCTTGATCCACGCGCCGGGCTTGGCCGCGCCCGGGCGGGGCTTCTTCCGGCGGCCGCGCGGGTTAGAGCGGCCCCTGCGGGCGGCGATGTCGTTCGAGATGGCGATGGCCTTGGCGCGGTCGGCTTCGTCGTAGTCCCAGAACTCCTCGACGATCGCCTTGATCTCGGGGAACTTCTCGTCGGTGTCGCCGATGCGTTTGCGGAGATCGGCCAACTGCTTCTTCAGCGTGCGGACGACGCCGGCGTATTGCGGTTTGTCGTAGACGTTGTTGACTTCGGTGGGGTCCCTGGTCAGGTCGTAGAGTTCCCAGCCCGGCGGGGTGCGGTTGCGGCCCTTGTAGTCGCACCCGTAGTAGAAGATCAGCTTGTGGGTCTTGGTGCGGATGCCGAAGTGGGCCGGGTTGTTGTGGTGGGCCATGTGCATCCAGTAGCGGTAGTAGGCGGCCTGTTTCCACCGGGGTGGTTCTTTGCCCGTTTCCAGGATGGTCTTGAAGCTCCTGCCCTGCATGTGCTTGGGCGTCTTGACGCCGGCGAACGCCAGCATCGTCGGGGCGAAGTCGACGTTCTCGATGATGGCGTCGGATCGCGAGCGGGCCTTGACGGTCTTGGGGTAGCGCACGAGGAACGGCATGCGCTGGGACTCCTCGTACATCCAGCGTTTGTCCATGTAGTCGTGCTCCCCGAGCATGAAGCCCTGGTCGCCGGTGTACATGATCACCGTGTTGTCGAACTCGCCGGTTGCTTTCAGGTAGTCGAACAGCCGCTTGAGGTTGTCGTCGACGCCCTTGACGCAGCGGAGGTACTTCTTGAGGTAGACCTGGTAGGCGGTGGTCATGGCCTCATCGTCGGTCCCGGCGTCCTTGGCCCATGCCCTGGCGTAGTTTCGCCGCGCGTGCCGACGCCCGATCGACGTGCCGATGTACCACAGCAGTTCGTCCTTGTGCCCGCGCGTGGCGATGGAGCCGAAGTTCGGCTGCTTACGCATGTTCGCCGGCTCGGGGATGTTCACGTCGGCCAGGTACGGCTCGTACCGCTTGGCGTAGTCGAACATATCGTGCGGGGCCTTGTAATGGTGCATCAGGAAGAACGGCTTGGTCTTGTCGCGGTTCTTGAGCCACTTGAGGGAGATGTCGGTAATGCAGTCTGAGGAATGCCCGGTCATCTTGACCTTGTTCCCGGGCCAGGGCTTACCTTGGGCCTTCTCGCGGAACTCCGGGCTGTGGTACTTGCCCTGCCCGGGCAGGACCTTGT
>CAYOGX010001200.1:0-1841 GCA_964403235.1 uncultured Planctomycetales bacterium
AAGTCGAGATGATCCGGCTGGCCCACGAGCTGGACCTGCTGACCACCCCCTACGTCTTCAGCCCCGACGAGGCCGTGGCGATGACCGCGGCCGGGGCCGACATCCTGGTGGCCCACATGGGCCTGACCACCGCCGGGTCGATCGGGGCCCAAACGGCCAAGACGCTCGACCAGAGCGTCGAGCTGATCGACCAAATCACCGAGGCGGCCAAGGACGTGCGCGAGGACGTGATCCTGCTCTGCCACGGCGGCCCGATCGCCGAGCCGGACGACGCGGAGTACGTCATCCAGCGCTGCCGGGCCGTGGACGGCTTCTACGGCGCCAGCTCGATGGAGCGCCTGCCGACTGAAAGGGCGATCCGCGAGCAGACCGAGCGTTTCGTGCGGATGAAGAAGCGGTAGCCGCTGCCCAGCCGGTTTCTTGCACGGCAGAAGCCGCCTAGGTGGCGATACGCCCCGCACGGGGGGCACGAGAGACTGGTGGACAAAACGCTTGCAGCCGGCGCCGGCCCGGAGTACCCTAAGGGGTATTAGGGTCCGATCACGCGCCGGGGTCCTTGGCGAACCGGACGTTCCGGGGGGTCAATCTGCTCAAGCGTTGGGGGATGCACCATGAGTCGAACTGTCTACCTGCTCACCGTTGTCGTCGCATGTCTGTTCCCGCTCCCCGTCCTGGCCGCCCCGGTGGCCATCTTCCACATGGACGAGACCACCGGCACGGTCTTCGACGCCACCGGAAACCTCAACGACGGGACCTTCAACGGCGCGTCGGCGACCGACTACGCCCGGGAGGGCCGCTTCGGAACTGCCCTTCAGTTCCGCGGGGGGCAGGAAATCAACATCGGCAACGGGTTCGATCTCAACGACCGATCGTTCACGATCGAGACCTGGATCCGGCCGGACTCCGCCCGGGGGAGCCAGGAATTGATCGCGTCGAAACCGGAGGGCACCACTCGCAGTAACCTCCATCTGCGCCTGTATGACACGAACAGGCTGCTGTTCGGGTTCTACAGCGGTGACCTGGGCTCCGGGAACAACGTAGTCGGCAACGAAACCTGGCAGCACGTGGCCTTCGTGTTCCAGAAGAATGCCTCGGCGCCCCACAATCGCTACGTCTATGTCAACGGCACGCAGGTGGCGCACGACACGCCCAGCTACGTTTACGAGGGCACCGGCGGCAACTTCATCATCGGCTCGTGGGACACGAGCCAGTTTCTCCACGGCGTGATGGACGAGTTCCGCGTCTACGACAGCGCCCTGGACGTAGCGACGATCGCCAGCCACGCGGCGGGCGTCTACGAGACGCACCAGCCCAGCGCCATCGTGCTGGCCCATCACTCGGACGAGGCGGCCAACCCGGTGGCCGACAGCAGCTACGCCGGAAACGACGGCAACTACGGCGGCACCGCCTTCGAGGCCCCGGGCCGCTTCATGTACGGACTCGGCTACGACGGGAGCAGCGCCACGACGGTGGCCGCCGATCCCACGATCGACTTCAACGGCGAGCCCTTCACGATCGAGATGTGGGTCAACCAAGACCCCGGTCCGACGGGCAATCAGGTCCTCGTCGGCAAGCGCGACGCGCCCGCCACCACCAGCGAGGACATGCACCTTCGGCTCTACGCCAACGGCTCGGTCCGCATGGGGTTCTATGGAAACGACCTGTCGTCCGCGGCAGGCGTCTTCACCCCGGGGCAGTGGAACCACTTGGCGTTCGTGATGGAGCCGGGGACGACGAACAACCGTTACATCTATCTCAACGGCGTCCCGATCGCTCACGACACGCCCTCCAGCCCCTACCTGGGCGACGGCGCGGCGATCGAATTCGGCCGCTGGTACGCG
>CAYOGX010001201.1:0-1838 GCA_964403235.1 uncultured Planctomycetales bacterium
GTTCAGGCCCATATTCCGGAAGCCGAGATCCAGACCCTGATCGTGGAGCTGCGGTCGGCGACGGCCGGCGTGGGGACGTACCAGTCCCGGCACGACCATTTGGCCGAGCTGGTAGGCAAGGCCGCCGACCAGGTTCTGTCCCATCGCAACTCCGTCTCGGCCGCCTCGCGCCCGAATGGCTCATCCTTTACACATTATATGGCGCAGTTTAGCCCCGCCGCGTGCGGCGGAAAAGCAGCCCCACACCGGGTGCCCAGGTTCGGGCTGCGGGTCAATTACTGATGGCCTCGTCGATGGTCGGGTAGATGGCCAGCAGCTTGCTCAGCTTGGTCAGGTCGAGCAGTTCCCGGATCGCCTCGTTGGGTCCCGACAGCCGGACGGTGCCGTCGCGGCGGATGCACTTGAGGTGGGCCGATACGATCGCACCCAGCCCCTCGCTGCATATAAAATCGACGTCGGCCAGGTCGATCACCATCAGGCGGATCGGCTCCTCGGCCGTTGCGATCAGGCGATTGGTGAGCTCGTCGGTGACCGCCATCGTGGCCGATCCGCTGATCTTCATCACGGCTACGTCGTCTCGCCGTTGGACGTCGATTTCCAGTGGTCGGTCCATGGGGGTGTCCCCTGTCATCCGGGATGCCCGGGGTTGTACTTGACCATTTTCACTTCGCTGGCGGTCTGACTGTAGGACACCTCGTCCATGTAGGCCCGCATGAGCATGATGCCCCGGCCGCTGGGCTTGTTGAGGTTCTCGTCGAGGGTCGGGTCGGGCACGGTCTTGGGGTCGAACCCGGCCCCCTCGTCCTTGACCCAGATCACCACCTCATGAGGGGTGATTCGGAAGCGAAGCGTGATGTGCTTTGACGGATCGTTTCGGTTTCCGTGCTTGATGGCGTTGGTGATGGCCTCTTCCAGCGCCAGCTTGATGGCGAAGCAGCAGACTTCGGGGAACTGGTGGTCCTCGATTCGGTCCAGGACGGTCCGTTCCAGTTCCTTGGCCGCGTCGAGCTTGTTGGGTATGACCAACTCACCGGCGTTTGGGTCTTGATCCAGGGGAATCCTGGCCATCGAGTGCTCACCGACTGGGTGAATCCCAAAAGGTATCCGAATGCGTCCCCGGTTCGGCCGGGCGGGTCCCGATCCCGTTCGGCCGCCTAGTAGCTCTTCTTGGCCTCCGTCGTCGACGGATAGATGTCGAACACCTCGCTCAAGCGAGTGATCTTGAACACCTCGTAGATCTGCGGCTTGATATTGGCCAGCTTGAGCTGCCCGCCTTGTTCACCCACTTGCTTGTTCAGGTTGATCAGCATCGACAGGACCGCGCTCGAGAGGTGTTCGACGTTCTCGAAATCGAGCAGCATCTTGATGCCCGTTTCGGAAGCGGCCAGATTGGTCAGTTGCTCGCCGATCTCGGCGATCGGGATCTCCTCGAGGATCTTCCGGTCGGAGAAGCGAACGACCGACACGTTGCCCTCGCGCCCCATCTCCAAATGCGATTCCTGCGCGGACATAGACCTTCTCCTGCGTACCCTCGTTCCTGACAGAAACCCGAATGTACCCGTCGGCTGCCTCATGTGTCAACCCAATCGGGTGCCAAACCGCGCCGGCGCACGCGTCTCTGCAACGGCGGCGTTTGACACGTCCGCTGCGGCACCGATACCATGGCCCGCCAAGCCCGGCCCGCACGTATCCGTATCGAGAGGGACGCGTGATATGCATGCATGGTTGACAAGACTGCTGGCGGTGGCGGCAATCTGCACGGGCCCCGCCGTCCATGGAACCGACAAGGTGACCCATCCCAAATACAATCACGAGGTGCGGAGTCGACCGATCCGGCG
>CAYOGX010001202.1:0-1836 GCA_964403235.1 uncultured Planctomycetales bacterium
GGTCAGGACGTTCAGCCGAAACCCCGCCTCCACCAGCATCCGGCAGCACTGGCGCGTCAGCTCATAGTGTCGTTCGACCGGCTGCCAGCCGTCACACGCGCTGCACGTGAACACTGACCCTGGCCGAAGCCGACGAACCTGCCGCGCCAGCACCTCGGCCGCATTGACCTTCACGTCCACGAATTCCCCCCACGGCTCGTCGTGCGGATGGAACCGCTGCATGAACCGCGCATAGCAGTACACGCACCCGTGCGCACAGCCCGTATAGCAGTTGAACGAGTAATCCGCGATCCCGCTACGATTCAGCAGGCTCTTACACCGCACCTCCCGGACCACCGCGCCGTCCACCGCGCCCGCCTCACCCAGCGAGGAGGATTCGGCCTCGTCAAACAACTTGCCCTGCGTGGATCCAGACACGCCCTCGCTCCAGCTTGATAGACTTCGAGGACACTCCGTCCAACATCCAAACGTACCCAACCGCCAAGGCGCGGGCAACCAGTTCGGGCCCCATCCAGAAGGCTGCAAGAAATGAAGACGCACCGGCACGACGCGTGGCACACGACGCGGGCGATCAACGCGGATCTCGCTGCATCTGTGAGACAACGGGCCGGGCCGAACATCCTCCGCCGCAAAGACTTGATTTCCGACTCCGCATGGGGCTACAGTCTTTGGGACTCGCCCGCAAGGGAGAGGGCAACCTCCGGTTTCTCTCCGGTTCGGGATATGAAAACGGGAGATCCCGAAAACGTCCACACCCTTCCGTCCGATTCGGCGTAAGTTGCCCGTTGAAGGAGGGCTGTTGTGACTTCTATGACACGCCGCTCGTTTTTGGAGCTGGGGTTCGCGGGGACTGCGGGCGCGCACCTTGTCGCGAGCAAGCTGCGTGCGGCGGATCGGGATCGCGGGGCTATCGGCCAAGGCCCATTCGCCGAACTCGGTTTGCGGTGTGCCGGCGAGATCAAGCCCGTCCGGTCCAGCGAGATTCAGGCCTCGCCGCTGTCCGTCGGCTTTGAAACGCTTGACCGGAAACACTTCGACCCGGCCAGGACGTATCCCCACCTGGCCAAGCTCGGCGCCAAGTGGGCGCGGTGTCAGACGGGTTGGTGCCGGTGCGAGCCGGAGCGGGGTAAGTACGACTTCCGATGGCTCGACGACGTGGTCGACGGGCTGCTCAAGATCGGCGTCCAGCCCTGGTTCAACCTGGGATACGGCAACAGGCTCTACACGCCCGAGGCCGAAGATGAGGCGGCCGTCGGTTGGGCACCGGTCTTCGACGAGAACCCGCGCAAGGCTTGGCTACGATTCACAGGTCACCTTGCCGAGCACTTCAAGGACCGCGTCCGACACTGGGAGATCTGGAATGAGCCGAATATCAAGACCTTCTGGCGACCCGAGAAACCCGATCCGGTCGACTACGTCCGGCTCGTGACGATCACGGTGCCCGAGATCCGCAAGCAGATCCCCCAGGCCGTCATCATCGGTGGGGCCTTCGCGGGGATCCCGATGAGCTACATCGACGGATGCCTGGCGGCGGGGCTGACCGACCACGTGGACAAGATCTCGTACCACCCCTACCGCGCCGTTCCCGAGAAGAACTACGCATCACAGATCAAGGCCCTTCGCGGGCGCGTTGGCAAGTACAACCCGCGCGTCAAGCTCTGGCAGGGCGAGAACGGATGTCCGTCCAAGGGCGGGCCCGGAAGCGTCGGGGCGCTGTCCAAACTGGATTGGACGGAACAGCGACAGGCCAAGTGGCTGCTGCGTCGAATCCTGACCGACCTTCGCCTCGGCGTCGAGCTGACCAGCTACTTCCACACGATCGATCTGGTCGGCTAT
>CAYOGX010001203.1:0-1836 GCA_964403235.1 uncultured Planctomycetales bacterium
TTATCGTGCCGGCCACGGTGGCGGTGGATGCGGCGTTGGACGACGAGCGGGTCGCGGTGATCCATCAGGACGCCCGACGGTTCGTCCAGGGCCCCGTCGGTCCGTACGACCTGGTGATCGGCCGGTTCGGTCCGCCGTCCTCGGCATTGGTCGCGCGGTTCTACACGGTGGAATTCTACCGGCGGTTGGCCGACGTGACGGGTCCCAACGGCGTGCTGGTGTTCCAGAGCGAGACGTCCCCGGGCGAGCTTCGCCCCGAATCGGCAGCGTGCACGAGGGCCATCTACTGGACGTTGAAGCAGGCATTCGACGACGTAATCGTCGGCTGGGGATCCAGACCGGTGATCCTGGCCTGCAAGCAGCCCGGCACGCTGACGACCGACGCGACCGTGTTGGGTCGGCGTCTGGCAGGGCGGGGGGTATCGCCCGATCACTTCGCCGCCGCAGATTTTGGCATGAACGATCAGCTGGACGTCGAGCGGGTGGCGCGGCGTCGGTCTGAGCTGCACGCGGTCCCCGAGCCCGCCGTGACCACCGACCTGCACCCGCGCATCTACCTGCTGTGGCTTCAGCGATGGGAACAGCAGATGAACCGGCGCAGCGTCCGACAGCTCGAGCGGGTCGACGAGCCTCAGGTCAGTGGGCGTCGGATCGTGTTCGCCCGGCTGGATCGGTTCAGCCCGTCCGTGGGCGCCGGCGCGTTGGTGTTGGCGTTGATGGTATGGCTGGGGTGGCGGTGGGTTCGGCACGGCAGGGACCGCGGTCTGGGAGCGGGCGTGGTGTTGGGCTCAATCGCGTCGACGGGAGTCGTCACGATGGCGGGGGTGATCGTCCTGCTGTTCGCGTATCAGTCATTGATCGGCTACGTCTACGAGCAGATCGGGGCCGTGGTCGGATTGTTCATGCTGGGGTTGGTATTGGGCAGCGGCGTGATGAATCGATCGTTGGCCCATCGGGCGCCGGGTCGTTGGTGGCTGGTGGGCATCGATCTGGGCTTGGCGGGGCTGGCGGCCGCCATGCCGACGATCTTCGTGGCGATCGGCGGGGCCGGTCGGGAATGGACGGTGACGCTGGCGGTGTACGGGCTGATGACGGCGACGGGGGTGTTGGGCGGCGGGGCGTTTCCGCTGGCGGCGCGGATTCACGGGGGGCTTGACCGCCGAACCGATCGGACGGCCGGCGCCATCGACGCGGCCGATCACACGGGAGCGTGCCTGGGGGCACTGCTGACGGGGGTGGTGTTGGTACCGGCGATCGGCATCGGGGCGACGTGCCTGTGCCTGGCGGGCCTGAAGGCTGTCAGCGCCGCCGCCGTTGCGCTGGGGGCGCATGGGCCACGACCGATCACGACCGGGACACCGGCGTCGAGCCAATAGGCCCTTCCTTGTCACCGACCGGCGTGGTGGCTATAGTGCATGCCTGTTCGACTACGTCTGTGTTGCCCATCGGCCGTTGTGGCAGGCAGGCTGATTCGCAGAAGTCTGGGAGTGAGACAGGACTATGACTGCCAAAACCAGGAGACTCGTGACCATTCTGGCGGTCGTCGGCGTTGTGGCCATCGTCGTCGCGGGCGTCATCGTCGTACCTAGGAAGTGGCGAGAGCGCGAGCAGAGGAAGATAGCCGATCAGGCGCGTCTGGCGTTCGCGCGGGGCGACTACCAACGGGCCGAGGAGGTGCTGGAAGAGCTGTCCGCCCTGCTCCCGGACAATCCGGGCGTGATGATCCGGTTGTCGCAGGTCTGTGTCGAGCTGAAGAAGTTCGACAAGGCCCGCGACTGGGCCGACAAGGCGGCCTCGCTCCAGCCTGATGAGCCCTACTGCGGCATCCAGAAGGCG
>CAYOGX010001204.1:0-1833 GCA_964403235.1 uncultured Planctomycetales bacterium
CCCCATCTACCAGAACAGCCAGGTCGCCAAGGCCCACGGCGCGATCCTCGTTTCCTACGGCGACTACGTCCTGTACGTCGACAGCGACAAGCCCCCCGGTGACAACGCGGCCAACACGATCACGTGCCTGGACCGCGAGACCGGCGTCAAACAGTGGAGCGCCGGGCACCTGGAAGGCGGCCACTTCTCGCCGGACGACCTCCTGATTGTCCCGACCGACATCGGGAATCCCCCCACAACGACGCCGCTGGCGTGGTCGGGCCGGATCGCAGGCGGTAGCAGTTACGACGGCAAGTTTCGCGGCCTGAAACTGGACACCGGCAACGAGGGGTACTCCTTCCTGCCCGAGTCGGACATCGCGCCCCTGACCAAGCTCATGCACCACCGGTGCCACCGCATGAAGGCCACCGACAAGTACCTTCTGGCCTCGCGGATGGGCATCGAGTTTGTCGACCCGGACGAGGACGCGGACCCGCACTGGGAGATCCACCACTGGGTCCGCGGCGGGTGCCTCTACGGCATCATGCCGGCCAACGGCATGGTGTACGCGCCGGCGCACAGTTGCGCGTGTTACCTGCAGTCGAAGACGTACGGGTTCACGGCGATGGCCCCGGTGGCGCCGACGCGGACGATGTCCACCGACGTACCGGCAATGACGGGGGGGCGGCTGGAGGAAGGCCCCGCCTACAGCGACACGATTTCGGGCACCGAAGACCCCGCCACCGATTGGCCGCAGTACCGCCACGACGTCCGGCGTTCCGGCACGTTGCCTACGGCGATCGGCGACCGTGTTCGCCAGACGTGGAGTAAGGCGCTGGGCGGGAACCTGAGTGCCATGACGGTGGCCGACAATCGCCTGTACGTCTGCGGCGTGGACGCCCACCGGCTGTATGCCCTGGACGCGACGACGGGCGACCGGCTGTGGTCGTTCACGGCGGGCGGTCGGATCGACTCGCCGCCCACGGTTTACGACGGCCGGGTGGTGTTCGGCTCGGCCGACGGGTACGTTTACTGCCTGAAGGCCGACGCGGCGGACCCCGGCGGCGAACTGATCTGGCGATTCCGGGCCGCTCCCACCGACCAGCGCATGGGCGCGTTCAATCAGGTGGAATCGGCCTGGCCGGTGCACGGCAGCGTGTTGGTGTACGACCGCGGCGACGGCCCGGTCTGTCACGTTCTGGCCGGCCGCATTCTCTTCCTCGATGGCGGCCTGCGGATGATGGGCCTGGACCTCGAGGACGGCACCCTGCTGTATGAAACGCTGCACGACGACAAGGACCCCGACGACCCGAGCCAGAACGTCCAGATGCGCCTGTCGGGTAAACGGATGCCGGTGGCGTTGCCGGACATCCTTTCGTGCGACGACGACTACGTCTACATGCGGGCTCAGCGGTTCAACTTCTCGGGCGTTCGCCAGAACCTGGACCGCTACAGCGTGAGCGACCAGTCCGGCACCGGGGCCCACATCTTCTGCTCGACGGGGTTCCTGGACGGCTCGTGGTTCCACCGGTCGTACTGGATCCACGGCAAGGATTTCAACGAGGGGTGGGGCAACTGGATGGACGCCGCCAACAACACCGCCTACGGGCGCATCCTGTGCCAGGACGGCGCCTCTATCTACGGGTACGGCCGCAAGTACCAGTATCTCAATAAGACCAACAACCCGTACGGCGACGTGCGCCGATGTGCCACGCCCATCGAGTATCGCCTCTTCGGGGCGCCGCTCGCCTCGTCGGCATGGATCGCCGTTCAGGACTCCGGTAAGCCGTCCGATACCATCGACCCGCAGGACGGGCCGTTCTCGGTCGAGGCCTGGATCAAGGTCGACCAGGC
>CAYOGX010001205.1:0-1833 GCA_964403235.1 uncultured Planctomycetales bacterium
CAACGATGTCACGCTCGACCTGGATCAGCCCGGCACGTATTACGCCCACGTCGCAGTCCGGGACGGCGCTGGTAACTCGCGCCTGACCCACATGGGGCCCTTCCTGGTCAATCGCACAGACACGCCGTCCGTGATCCTGCCCGATGGAGGGCTCGACGTGGCCGGCGGCGAGTATCCCTCCGGCACCCTGCTCAACTACGACCCGTACGCCGCTGCCAAGCCTGCGGCGCTGTTCGGCACCTGGGACGAGCAGAACATCTACCTGGGCCTCCCTGGCAGTCCCTGGGGGGAGTCTGAGCGCCTGTCGATCTACCTGGACACCGGGCCCGGCGGACAGCCCAGTTCCATGGCCCCGTTCGGTACGACCTACAGCCTGCCGTTTGCTGCAGACTCCGCCCTGGTGCTCGGCGCTGACACCCTCTCGGCCAGCGGGAGCTACACGCTCTTCCATGCGGGCGAGGGAGCGTGGGCCACTGTGGATGCGCCGGAGAGCCGCGCGGTCACCGGGTTTGATACGGAGATCGTCCTGGCACGGCACGAGATCGGCGCGGAGGCGCTCGACACGCCTGTGCAGATCCTTGCCTTTGCCGAGGACTCCAGCGGCGCCTGGGCTGTCCTGCCGGCGAGCGGACGGCCCACAACGACGGCGACCATCGAGGGCAGCGCCGTCTTCTCCGACGCCCTGACTTGGGCGGCACTAAACCTGGGGGTACGGCCGAATGAGGGGCAGGATCAGGTCATCGCCCCGGTCGTGCAGATCGACCCCGGCCCTGACACGACGTTGTTCAGTAATATGATGACGGCGATGACGGTCACGGTGAACAACCCCGACATTGGGCCGTACGTGAACGTGCCGCTGACCGTGACCGTCGGCCCCACCCAACCGGTGCAGATGATGGGGCTATTCGGTGCGCCGGCGGGCGCCGACTGCATCTCGTGCCCGACCGGAGCGCGCGAGTGGGTGCTGGAGGTCGACGTCGACGCCTACGGCACCCGCGAGATCATTCTGTCCCCCGCGACGTTGGTCGTCACCTACACTGGCGTGTTCTCGTTGCCGGTGACGGCCGCCCTGGCCAATAGCGGGCTGCCCTCGGATCCCCAGCCGCCGGCCAGGGCCCAGTACGCCCTGGACCGGGGCGTCGCCTCGGTGAACTTCGTCTCGGCCAGTCAGGTCGAGTACGTCAAGCCGGGGACGCACAGCCTCGACTTCGTGACCGGGCCGGAGAGGTTCCTGGGCTGCTACCAGGACGTGGAGGCGGACTTAGGCCTCGGCTACGGCACGGCCTGCAAGCTCGGCGACTGCTTCGCCGTCACAGGCACGCTGCCATCCTCCTCTTCGTCGGTCTGGAAGCTGCGGGTCCGGAGCGACAACAACCTCGTCTCGGAAGAGGTCACGAAGACGTTGGTGACGGACGACTCGGTCCCCAACGTCCAGATCACGCCCGTCAACGTGCTGAGCGGCAGCTTCGTCCGGCTGGTCGGCGTCGTACAGGATGTATTCCCAGTTGGACCGCAACCGATGAGGGTTGAAGTGAGCAAGAACGGTGGGAGGTTCTTCCCAGCCTTTGTGTCCACGCCCGGCGTCACGCCGTTGGTGGGGCGAGGAAGTGGTGACGCGCAGACCGCGCGGTCCCCTCTGAGTGGGGACGGCGAGATTCCTCGACAAGCTCGGAATGACGTTGCTGAGACCGAGACGACGTGGTCGTTCCCATTGCAGCTCACGGATCAGGATGGCGAGCAGATTGCGGTGGTGGCGCGGGCGATCGATCAGGCAGGGAACGTGGGGCCGGAGAGCGAGCCGATGACGGTGACGCTGGACGCGGTCGGGCCGGC
>CAYOGX010001206.1:0-1828 GCA_964403235.1 uncultured Planctomycetales bacterium
CGGGCGGGTGAGCGTACCGGTGCGCCAGTCCTCGGGCACGGTGGAGGGCGTCGTGATGTAGTAGTCGGTGCCCCAGGTCTGGTAGAGGCTGTCCGCCGTCGGGGCGGCCGCCGCCAGGTGGATGTCACCGATGATGTCGTCGTTGGTGACGCCCATCTGGTCGGTCGTCAGATCGAAGTCCTGGATGCCGATTACCTTCAGCCGGTTGTTGCCCCGGTCGGCGACGAAGCCGTAGCGGCTGGGAACCGAGCGGGTGGTGGTATAGACATCCGAGTCGGCGCCCGGCGTCTGGTTACAGTCGGCGCCGCAACCGGGGATCACGTAGCAATCCATCGTGGTGGCGCCGGTCGGCAGGTACTGCGCATCACCGTTGCTCAGCACCACGCGGCTCGTCGTGAGGTCGGTGATGGTGACGATGTTGCCGGCCGTCGAACTAATCAGGTACGAGTGGCCCGTCACCTGGTTGTCATCGAGCACGGTGATGCCGTCGAAGGTGGCCACGCCGGTGATGGCGCCGACGCTGGCGGCGCCGTACGCCTGATCGACCCCGTTCACGTCCTCGATCCGGGCGACGTAGATATCGCTGGGCGAATTGAGGACGTCGTCGTAGGCCTCGATGTAGGTCTCGACTCCGGCCGCCGCGCCGCCGGCGCGGGTGACCTCGAAGACCTGGAGGTACTCGTCGGAATTGGTGCTCGTGTCCTCGGCATCGAGGACCCAGAGCTGATCGGCCGAGGCGGCCGCGCTCTGGGAGTCGATCACGTACATCGCCCGCAGATCCTGGTAGGACGAAGCCCCGCCCGCAGGGGAGGACTCGTCGATCAGGATCTCGTTCGCGGTGATGACGCTGGTGTGATCGTTGTTGTGCTGATCGACGTCGCCCAGCCCGAAGGCCGCGGTCGCGCCGCCCCGATAATCGGTCATGACGTAGAAGACGTCAAACTCCGAGGACGAGGTGAGCGAGTTGTTGGGGAACATGACGCGCGGGCCCTGGGAGCTGGCGTCGTAGTCGATGGTGTAGACCTGATCGGAAGCCGTGTAGCCGGTCAGATCGGCGACCCAGGTCCAGGTCACGTCATCGACCTTGACGATCTCCGAGTAGGGGATGATCCACTGGTTGGGCGCCGCTAGGTACTCGGCCATGCGGATCTCGTTGTCGTCCCACTGATCGGCGCCCCCGGCGGGCGCCGTGTAGGTGGCCGAGGCCTCCGTGTAGCGGTACACGTCCAGGTTGGTTTCGAATCCGAGGATCCGCCGGTTTCCGCTATCGAGCACGTAGTTCATGATCCGTCCGCCGGCCTCGCGGGAGACGGCGACCCCGTAGACGTTCTGGAAGGCGAACTCGTGGAGCGGGTCATCCACCAACTGGTCGATCTCCCCGCCGTTCGTCACCCGGAAGTACGGGCCGTTGTACTCGGCGACCACCTCGTAGCGGTCGGCGGCGCGCCCTGGCTGGGGAACCAGCGCCGCGATCACCACCAGCAGTACGCACAGCGCCAGGGTCATGTGCTTTGCCATCGCTTCCTCTCCCCCTGCTTGGTGTCCGCCGTCGGCCCGAAGTGCCTCGCCCTGCGGTTTCGATCATCCCGTCGAGCAGTGCGAACCGCGGTCGGACGTGATTCACATAGCATCGCCATCCATGCCAGCCGTCCCTGCGGCCGGTTGCGATTTCCGACTCCTATATCGGACGGGGCGGCACGCTTCCTGAATGCTCGTCTGTGTCGATCCCGACCCCGGGACCGGTCCGCCCCCCGCCATCCTCTTCTTAGTCCTCCTCGATCACCGCCGTCCGGTGGACGAAGGTGATCGGCAGCCGATTGAAGTCGAG
>CAYOGX010001207.1:0-1827 GCA_964403235.1 uncultured Planctomycetales bacterium
CCGACCCAATCGACGGTGGCCATCGGGATACCTGCAAACGATTCGCAGATTGTGATACAAGCCGGTCCTCGCCGGTCGCTAGCGTCGGCAGCGCCGGCACAAGCCCGTCAGGTGCAGATGATGGCCGGTCACCGCGTAGCCCAGTCGTCGCTCGACCTGTCGGACCAGCTTGGTCAAATCGCACTGGCCCACCGCGTCCATCCGACCGCACTTGACGCAGCGCACGTAGTGGTTGTGGCCCTCGTCCAGCTCGTACCGCGCCGACCCGTCCCCCAGTTCGATCCGGCGGACGATCCCCGCCGTCTGGAGGGTCTCGACATTGCGATAGAGGGTCGACAGGTCGTGGCCGTGGTCCTCATGGAGCCCGTTGACGGCGGCGGCCAAAGCCTCCACGGTCAAGGGCACGTCGGCCTCGTCGAGCACCTCGAGCAGGCCCCGCCGACAGCACGTCATCCGCAGGTTGCGGGCCCGCAGCCGCTCGGCCCAAGAACGATTGTCGTGTCCCCGTTTCTTCGCCATCACCCTGCGAGTTTAGCGGCAGTCGGTGAACGGATCAATCTGCGCGCCCGGCACACGGCCCGAGCCGCGGGATTCATCCCGCGCGGGGCGGTCTTCCGCGCGATGTGAAGGTCGCCGCCTTCCGCGCGACATGAACGTCGCGGCTCGGGTGATCGTGTCACTTGACGTCAACCCCGAAAATGGTAGGATGAGAAATGCAAACTATCTGCATGTAGGTGTCCCTCTTGGACGTGGCCTCGAGGTGGTCGCTTGGCAGCTCGAACCAGACATATAGGCGTCAGGTTGGCCGCCATCGTGTTGGTGGCGCTCATCGGCCTGTTCGGTTGCGGCAAGCGGCCGGGCGCAACGTACGGTACGTCGGACGACCGCAGGCCTGTCGTGGCCGCCAGCATCTTCCCGATCGCCGACGCCGTCCGTCAGGTCGGCGGCGATCGCGTCCGCGTCCTGACACTGCTGCCCCCGGGCCAGACACCGCACGGATACGAACCGACGCCGGCCCAGGCGGAGCGACTGGCCACCGCACGGCTGCTCGTCGTCGTCGGGTTGGGGCTCGACGACTGGGCCCACCGAAGCGCCGCCGCCGTCGGCGACAACGCCCCACGGGTCCTCGATCTGGGCGCGATGCTCGAATCGCACGCCTCGTCGCCCACGTCCCGCCCGAGCACAACCGTGCCCGCCACCGGGCCGGTCGTCCGGGCCGATCGGCGCGACCCTCAGGCCCATGACCACGCCCATCACGAACCGGACGACCCGCACATCTGGCTCGACCCGATCAAGATGATTCGAATCGCCGGTGTGATTGCCGAGGCGCTGGGCGAGGTGGATCCGGCCGGGAGCGCCAGTTATGCCGCCAACGCCGCGCAATTCCAGGATCGCCTGCGCGAACTGGACCGGCGCTGCGCCGAGCGCCTGGCGCCACTGTCTCGCAAGGAATTCGTGACGCTCCACGCTGCCTTCGGGCACTTCGCCGCGCGCTACGGCCTGACACAGGTCGCGCTGCGATGGGCACACGCCAACGAAGCAGGCCCCAAGCAGCTCGAACGCGTCATCGCGTTCATCAAGGAAAAAGGTGTCAGGAACCTTTTTGCGGAGCCCCAGTTCCCCGTGGATCGACTCGATGCGATCGCCAAGCAGACCGGCGTTAGCGTGGACCGGCTGGACCCGCTTGGCGCGCCCGGCATCACCGGGCATGACAGCTATATCGAACTCATGGGCACGAATCTGGACACGCTGGTCGAGGGCCTGTCGAAGTGACAGATCAAGACGTCAACACCTCGGCAGGTCAACGTGAGAAGGCGGACGCGGGAT
>CAYOGX010001208.1:0-1826 GCA_964403235.1 uncultured Planctomycetales bacterium
TGTTTCACTCAAAGTCAAACGACTTCTCGCTTTGGATAAGAGACGATTTGGCCTCCCGACCACGGGATCAGGCGTTGTCTGAGTGTGAGGCCCCCTGCTTTCGCAGTACTTTGGCCACCTTCAAGTTCCGATGACGCTGGCCCAGTAACGCCTCCGAATCGCCTCGATCATAATCCACCGGGCGCAGGTACGACAACGACCCATGCAGCCGGCGGCAGTTGTAGTTCTGGATGATGCAATCAACGCTGAAACGAGCGAAGTCGAGGTCCTTCCCTGAGAGCGCCGAAGAGAGGAACACAACATGAGCACCCAACAGATCGCCTCCGCGCGATCGATGGTCGGGTCCCTCCAATAGATGTCTTGGTCCCCAATCCCAGTCGTCTGGGAACCGACCCTCTCACTTGGCCCGCCAGAAGTGGGGACGAGTGAGTCCTCGGCGGAGTTGAAAAGGCCGTGGCGGTTTGTTACTAAGGAAAAGATGCCTTGGCGAGGAGCTCGTGCAATCCAGCATGCGAGTGTGAACACCTGGACGTGGGCAATGAAGCGCGGCGCCTGGTCTCTTGCCTTGTCGGCCGTTTTTGTCGCGGTGGGCTGCGATTCGGACGCCACCCTCGTCAAGGGACCCTACCTACAGGGCGTCACCACCGACGGCGCGACGGTGATGTGGGAGACGGACGTGTCCGCCTCGGGCTTGGTGGAGTACGGGCCGACCGGACAGTTGACCCGTCGAGCAAAGGCGGGCCGGGGCCGGCGGATCCAAGAGGTCCGCCTGACCGAGCTGCAGCCCGAGACGGCGTACCAGTACCGGGTCATCGTGGGCCAGGCCAGGGCGGGACCGTTCGAGTTCCGCACCGCCGTCAAGCCAGCCACGCCCTACCGTTTCGCCGTCTACGGCGACAACCGGAGTCATCCGGAGGTGCACGCCGCGATCGTCCGGGCGATGGCCCGGCATCGCCCAGCCTTCGTCATCAACACGGGCGACCTGGTCGGGAATGGGAATAACTACGAAGAATGGGGCCCGGAGTTCTTCGAGCCATTGGCCGAGCTGCACCGGACCGTGCCCGTCTATCCGGCCCTCGGCAACCACGAAGGCGACGGCGAGTTCTACAGGCGGTTCTTCGCCTTGCCCGATCCGGAGTGGTACTACGCCTTCAGGTACGGCAACACCAAGTTCGTGATGATCGACTCGTGTTTTCGCGAGGCGGACTGGTTTGCCCCGGACTCCGACCAAGGCCGATGGCTGGTGCAACAGTTGAAGGATCGCGGACACACCTGGACGTTCGCCGCCTTTCACCACCCGCCCTACTCCAGCCATCCCCGGCGGGGCGACAGCGCCCCCCATCAGAAGCTGCTCTGTCCCGCGTTGGAGCGATACGGGGTCGACGTCGCCTTCAACGGGCACAATCACAACTACGAGCGGATCTACCCCATGCGGGCGGGTCAGCGTGACGATGCCCACGGCGTCCACTACGTGATCACAGGGGGTGGCGGCGCACCGCTCTACCCGGCGCTGACGGCATGGAACACGGCCGCTTACGAGAGGGTGCACCATTACTGTATCGTCGACGTGGACGGGCCACTGCTGACCTCGACATCCTACGCCGTGGACGGGCACGTCATCGATCGTTTCGGGCTGTGCAAGGACCCGGTCCGCCTGCCTCAGTTGGCGGACGGGGCCAAGCGGGTGACCGGCGCGGCCCGGGCCAAGGCGGTCGATCGGCTCGGCATCATCTTCTCGCCGCAGACGCCGGAACTGTTGGCGCCGTTCGCAGCGGACGGTGATGTCGCGGTTCGGCGTTCGGTGGCCGCGGGCCTGGGCCGGCTGG
>CAYOGX010001209.1:0-1826 GCA_964403235.1 uncultured Planctomycetales bacterium
CGACAGGTGCCCCATCCGGTAAGCCACCCTCGCCAGGGCCGGCTCGGTTGCATATATGGGCAGGCCGAACTTCCGTTGGTACACCCCCGCGCAGCGGATGTGGTCGCCATGATCGTGGCTGATGATCAACGCGCGGCACTGGTGGGGGTCTCGGCCGCGAGCCTTCAGACGGCGCGAGGCCTGTTTGCCGCTGATGCCCGCGTCGAACAGCAGACTCACATTGCCCGCCTCGACGTAGATGCAGTTGCCGTTGCTGCCGCTTTGAAGTGACAGGGCGATCACCCATCATCTCCCGCATCGGCGCACCACTCGGTATCCTACCGCGCTGGGCGCGTCGGGAAAGGGGGCATTCGAGGTTTCCAGAAGAACCGGCATGTGCCGCTTTCCAAATCCTGCTTGGGATTGACCACACGAGCTCCGGAAGCCCCAACACCATCCCGTTTGTGATACCATGTTTCGGCTGGCATCGTCGGTGGCGGGAGGCATGTCCGGTGGCGGACAGAAACACGCGTTTCTTCGATTCGCGCTGGGGCGTTGTCCTGGTCGGTACGGTCATAGGCGTCGTGGCGTCGCTGCTGCACGAGGCCGGCAACCCGCCGAACATGGGCGTCTGCGTGGCCTGCTTCGAGCGGGACATCGCCGGGGCGCTGGGACTGCACCGCGCCGTGGGGGTTCAATACCTCCGGCCGGAAATCATCGGCTTCGTCCTGGGGGCGTTGTTTGCGGCATTGACGTTTGGCGAGTTCAAGGCCCGGGCCGGTTCGGCCCCCCTCGTGCGCTTCGTCCTGGGCGCGCTGGCCATGATCGGCGCGCTAGTGTTTCTAGGTTGTCCCTGGCGGGCGCTCCTGCGGTTGGCCGGCGGCGATCTCAACGCCGTCGTGGGCCTGGCCGGACTGATCGCCGGCGTCGCCATGGGCGTCGCGTTCCTCAGGGTGGGGTACACCCCGGGCCGGTCCTACCCGACGTACCCGTTCGTGGGCTGGATCATGCCGGTGCTCGCGGTTGGTCTGTTGTTGCTGTTGATCTTTCGGCCCGAATTCAGTCTGGGCGGTCCGATCTTCTTCAGCGAGCGCGGTCCCGGGTCGCAGCACGCGCCCGTGTTGATATCGCTGAGCGCGGCGTGTCTGATCGGCTTTATGGCCCAGCGGACGCGCTTCTGCACGGTGGGCTTGATTCCCAACCTTCTCCTGATGGGCGACACGCGTCTGCTGGGCGGCGTCGGTGCCCTGGCGGTGGCGGCGTTCGTGACGAATCTGCTGCTGGGCAACGTGGATTTCGGGTTCGCTGCCCAGCCGGTCGCACACAGCCATCAGTTATGGAACTTTCTCGGCATGTCATTGGCGGGGATGGCGTTTTCGCTGGCGGGCGGCTGTCCGGGCAGACAGCTTGTCCTGGCCGGCGAGGGCAACGGTGACGCGGCGGTCTTCGTGCTCGGAATGGTCAGCGGCGCCGCCTTCGCGCACAATTTCGCGCTAGCCGGCCGACCCGACCGCCTGGTCGAAGGTGCCGTGCAGGTGGGCGGCCCCACGACGGCGGGCATGGTCGCCGTTATGATCGGACTGGTGGTCTGCCTGATCATCGGCGTCACCATGCGCGGCAGGGAGTAGTCCCGGGTTCAGGCCCGATCTTGTGTGTCGTTGGCCCCTCGCGGCCGGCCCGTAGGCTCCGCCGTACGGACCACAGACCTGGAGATCCCATGCCCCTCTCAAAGACCGCCAAGCCGTTTACGTACTGTATCGACTACGGCGGGATGGACGGCCATCTCCCCGCGGCCGACAAGTTGCTGGAACGCGTCTCGGCCGCGCCGCCACACCTGTTGCATATCG
>CAYOGX010001210.1:0-1823 GCA_964403235.1 uncultured Planctomycetales bacterium
TCGCCCAAGGACATACGGACAAGCTAGTGCTTACAAACATCGTCAAGGGCATCGCGAATGCGCACCGTCGTTTTTCTTAGGTCATCATCCGGCGCTTGCCTCAAACGTTGACCAGGCCTCTGCAAGGACCAGGAGTCTTCCAAGGCTCGTAGCCCTGTTTGGTGCGGCTTGCCCCTCGCGGCGGCCTTCTGTTTCGGATCAATTCCAGAATATCGAGTGTCGCGCTCGGCCGGGCGGGGAAGGTCGAACGGCTAGCGGATCGCGCGCCCTTTGGCGGTGCCTGCTATGACGGCCCGGCGAGCAGGCCGAGCACGGCGTCGATGGCAGCCGGGACCCGCCTCGCATCGATCACGCGCTTGGTGGGAATGTTGTACAGAGCGCCAACCGATTCGGCCAGGGCGCTGCGGACGACCAACAGGAGAACTCCGGCGGCCCGCGCGACCAACCGATCCACCGGCGTCCGCCACCCGTCGCCCTTCAGCTCGAGCGGGCCGAATTCATCGACGACGACCAAGTCCGCCGTCATCGCCGTCGGGCTGGTCAGGGCGGCTCGACCCAAGGCCAGGCCGCTGGCGTTGAAGGCGAACTTCCCGGTCATCTCGCGACCGACCTGCCCGCGTCCGGCCAGCGACGTGCGTTGCCCCCGGGCCAGGTCGACGATGTCGAAGCCCGTCAGCTCGCCATTTTGCCATATCGACGGCGCGAGGATCCCTGCCACCGAGCAACCCGCCGATCGGACCCGTTCGACGAGCTCCCCGATCGCGGTGGTCTTGCCGCTGTGCGGGGGTCCCGTCCACAGGACGACGTGCGGTGCTGTCGTGGTCGTTCGCTTCAAACTGTGCCAGATCCCTAGCGCCACTCGCCCACCGGGGCGTCGACACCCACCGGGGCTATTACTCCCGAACGGGTCAAAGGGACCGGCCCGTGCCGTTCCCGGGCCGGCCGGGACGGGATGCGTGGGCCGCCCGCCTTACATGCCGTCGTGCGGACACCCCCAGGATACCCAGCATCATCGGCAGTAGCGGTCCCACGCCGCTGCCGCACTTGAACGCAGCCTTCACGTACATGTCGCTGGCCATAACGATGCTCGTGGTGAGGTTGGCGTCGCTGACGGCGTAGTTCGCGTCACCGGGCCGGTTGGGATCATAGATGAACCAGTGTCTGAACCCCTTGCCTGGAATCGGGTTAGCCGTCAGGACGACGGGCGTCCCTTCGGGGAACTGCGGATCGTTGGCGTCATTGGGTTCCGGCTGGATGTCCACGTCGCCCCACTCATCATGGCGCACCGTCAGCACCAGCCGGTAGAACGCCGGCGGCGGACTGTAGATCACCCGAACGTAGGGTCGCTCGTTGAGCGAACCATCACTGCTGGTAAAAGGAGCGCGGGGCTGGTTCGGGGCCCCGGGATCTGACTCGTCGTTCATCCTCAAGATCGCCCCGAACGACCGCAGGTTCGTGTTGTCCCACAGCGGAGTGATGTCCCAACTGAACCAGTTGGTGGACTCGACGGGCGTGGCGAACACGTGGGTATCGTAGTCGCCGCCGCCGTTGGGGTCGGCCCACGCGTTGTTGCCGTCGTAGGTCTCCCAGGTCGCGCCGTCTCCTGAGGGCGTTCCGTCTCCGGTCCCCTCGACGAACGCCCTCGTGAGCGGGTGCAGGGTGACCGTCCGGCCGCCGGTGTTGTCTGCCCACAGATGGAAGTAGACCTTGGCACTGACGATCTCCTCTCCGGGAATCGACCACAGCTCATCCGGCAACTTGACCAGCGACCGCACCAGCGATCCGTCGCTGCCGTTGACGATGACCCTGGCCGTGGTGCTGAC
>CAYOGX010001211.1:0-1821 GCA_964403235.1 uncultured Planctomycetales bacterium
CGCATCCGTTACACAGCGTCTCGTCGATCGTGTACTCGTAGTAGTTGTTGGCCGGGTCATCGGGGTCGACGTCGCCGATCGGTTCGCGTTTGATGGCGTCACGCGGGCACAGCTTCTCGCTCGGCAGCCCGTCCTTGTCCACGACGCTGAGAACGTTGAAGTAGGCCGGGCAGATATAGCACCGTCCGCACTTGGAAAAATCGTTGACCGCACGCACCGCCGACAGTCCCAGCACGCACGTGGTCGCGCACTTGTCGCACACGTCAACGCCGACGGCCCCTAAGCGACTGTTGACGCACTTGGTTTGGTCGATCTGCCAGCAATCGGCACGATTCGCCTTGACGGTGAGGTAAGCGGCAGCACCGCCCAGGGCCAGTAGGCCCGTTCCCCGCGCCGCGTGAACGAGCACTTCGCGCCGTGTGGACTTCTCGCTCATCGTTTCGAAGCTCCCTCGGCCGCCTTCTCCGGCTTCGGTGTGTCCGCAGGAGCGAACACGCAGATCTGGAGACGCACCGTATCGACGACGTGTATGCGGCCCTGCAGATCGATGGCCACGTCCATGTTCTTGCAGTTGGGATCGAACCCGCCGCCGTCGATGATCGAGAGCAGGTTGCCCTCGGCGTCGTACACCTTGATCCGGGGCGGGGCCTTTTCCGTGACGACGATGGCGCCCTTTGGCGCCCGCGCCAGATTCGTCGGGTTGCAGCATCCCGAGAACCCCGCCGGGTCCGGCCCGCCGAACCTGCCGATGTATCCGAGCAACTCGCCCTCGAGTGTGTAGCGTTCGACCCGATGTTTGCCCGGATTGGCTGCGTGTATGATGCCCCTGGTATCCACGAAGAAGTCCAGATGCCCGTTGGGGATCAAGAAGCCCTTCCGCCCGGACCTTCGGCCGATGTCGTTGACGAACTTGCCGGTCTTGTCGTACCGGCGGATGCAGCGGTGGGTCGCGTCCGCCATCAAGACGTGATCCTCGAACGCGCCGATCGCCGTAACCACGCCGAGTCGGTCGCCGTCGCGCCACGTCGCCGTCAGGCGTCCGCTCGCCTCGAACCGTTGTACCTGACCGTCTTGGCCAACGTACACCGTTGCCTCGGCGGCTTCGTCGACCTCCACGGAGAAGCCCGGCCTTTCCGTGGCCCACCGTCGGTGCAGCGACCCCGTCGGGCTGAACACCTTCAGCTCCGAATCGCCCACTGCGTGGATCAATCCGCCCCGACCAATATCGATTCCGCGGAGGGTCTCGCGAAACTGATCCGCCGCCAACCCCTTGCCGCCAATGACTCGTACTTGACGGTACCGCACCTGGTTCTCCTTACGGCCCGCGCCGCGCAACTCATCTCGCGCGAAAACCGACTTGCCCAACGGTCCGGTTCCATTATACCTCGGCGCGGTCAATTCGCCGTCTTTGCCGGCGAAGGCTTGCCTACCTCGATGCAGATCATCTTGGTCATGTCCCGTAGGACGAGCCTTCCGTCGGCCAGTGCCATCGGTCCCCAAACGTCATGTCCGCTGAGAACTTGCGCGCTGGCCAACTCCTTGTACGCCTTGGTGCTGGCCTCGAGTAGCCGGAGCATGCCGGTGTCCCCGTCCAAGATGAAGAACAGCCCGTCGGCCAGCAGATAGCTGCCCAGGCCGAACGTCGCCTTGCCCGCGCTGGTCCAGACCGGGTTGCCGTTCAGATCAAGGCAGGTGAACAGGCCGCGCTTCTTCTTGCCGATACCGAAGAGGTAGTCCTTGTAGATCACGGGCGTGTGCACCTCCGAGTTCCACTTGCTGACGGGCAGCATAAAGACCTTCTCGGCCACGAATCGGTCCCCG
>CAYOGX010001212.1:0-1814 GCA_964403235.1 uncultured Planctomycetales bacterium
TAGCACGGGCGTGCGGATCAGCTTCTGCCCGTAGCAGCCCAGATCGCCGTAGCCAAGGTCGTCGGCCATCATGAAGAGGATATTCGGCCGGGCGCCCGTGGGGTGGGACTTCACCCGCGCGGCGCCATCGGCCGAGCGAACCCCCGCGCCGGCGCCCGCGAACGCGCCGAGACCGGCATGGCCGCATCGCCGCAGAAACTGTCGTCTGTTCATCAATCCGACTCCTTCTTCGTCGAGCACAGCAGTACTTAACATAGGCAAGCCGCATCACCTGCCGGCCGGAAACGTCAGCCAGTACTTGTAGCAGTCGGCCGTGGCCCAATGCTGGCCCGGGTGCGCCGCAAACAGGGTAATGTAGAGCTCGAACTCGTGCGTCTCTCTGTTCTCCAGCAACGAGAAGTTGGAGAACTGGATACCGGCGGCCTGTCCGGGCCGGCGGTCGTCGATGACCGTAACGCTGTCTCGCCGCAACGCGGGGATCTTCTCGTCAACCTCCGCAATGATTAGGGGGTATCGGGGCGCGTTGCCCCTGGGCGGCGTGGGCGAGATGTTCCCGACGTAGTACAGCTTCCCGGTGACGCTATGGCGGATCAGGCTGCACATCGTGGAGGGGGTGTAAAAGGACGAGCCGTCGTCGTACTTGAGCTCCCGAATCTCACCGAACGTCCGTCCGCCGTCGGCGGAGATGCTAAACCACCTGCGGCCCGGCGTCTGGGGGGTGTCCGAGCCGCGCAACAGCATGAGGACCCTGGTGTCTCTTAGTTCGGCGATGACGGGTTCGGCCATCCCGCGGGACGTGATCGTCGGCGATCCGCTGATGCGCTTTCCGGCGGTCCAATCGTAGTCGCCGGCCTTGGCGTTCCATCGGCCGATGAAACACAGCGCGCCGGCCTTCTCCTTGCGCTTGTCGTTGTCCGGGTCGTCTGGCGCGTTGGCGTGTCCTACGCACAGCAGAACCGTGCCGTTGCTGTGACGCGTGATGGTGTAGCCGGGGCAGCCCTGGTTCTTCTTCAGGAACCCCGGCTTGAGGGGGGTGTCGGGGTCGAAGTCCTCGCCGTCTTCGTAGCGCAGTTGTTTGGGTTCGGTCCAGGTCCGGCCCTGATCGCGTGAGATCCTGTAGTAGGTGAAGCTGTTGAAGAACCCACCGGCGTGAACGATCCGCACCCACGAGCCCAGCAGGACGCCCGCGACCGGGTCATAGAACCGGGTCAGGCCGCCCTCCTGAACCCGGACCCCCTTGAGGAACCGCTGGCCCATTGGCAACGGCTCGTAGTCCGACCATGTACGGCCGTTGTCGTTCGAGAAGCGCTGCTTGATATCGTCCCAGACGTCGCTGACGGACTCGAACGCATGGAGCTGCCACCGCTCGAGTCCCGGTCCGACGTAGAATTCCTTCACACAGGGGGCGACCTTCGGCTTGGGACGCCCTTCATACAGCTCCTGCCGGACGCGGACGATCGGCGTGTTCGTCTTCCAGGGCATCGAGCCCGGCTGTTCGTCTGCGGGACGGGCCGGCTTCGCCGACGGCGCGCCGGGTTGCGAACACACCAGCACGATGGGAAGCAGCATATGCATAGCAAGCTCCTCTCGCACACACAACATCCGCTCAAGCAGACCGGTGTGGGACGACTTGGTCGCTGCGCTTGTCGTCGCATATACTGCATACGAAGGATTTCGCAAGCGTTCACAGACTCGCGAGACGATCGTGTCGGTCTTGCGAGAGCCGAGAGAACTCGCGCTGCTTGGCAACGACTGATCTCTCGCGTCATTGTCATTTCCGAAGGGCCTATGATGTCAGGCGAAGGCAAGGCAGA
>CAYOGX010001213.1:0-1812 GCA_964403235.1 uncultured Planctomycetales bacterium
ACGCTCGCGGCCATTTCCCGAACGGTCTGGTCCTCGCCGGGCGTGATGAGCTCGAGCCCCTGCGAGAGCATGCCGTCCTTCCACTCCTGATACGCCTTCGTGGACGTGCCGTAGGGCTTGCCCGTCTTGTCGTTGACAGGACCCGACGACACGACGTACCGCTCGGTGTAGGCGTTGAGCCCTTCGAGGATCAGGACGTGCGCCGCCGTCCCCACGTCCATCGCGCGCGACGAACGGAACGGCAGCTCCCCCGCCATGCGTGCGGCGTAGATCGCCGGCGACTTGATGAAATCCTTGACCGCCGTAGCCGTCAGGAACTCCGCCCGCTTCGCGTCATACTCCGCGTGCGGCTCTTTCGTCAATCTCGGATGTTGTCCCACAATGGCCCCTTTCTGCCGCGTCGCGGCGTGAAACTCTAGGCGGCGGGTCAACACCGCCCAGAGCAGGAGAAAGAAAGAAAAACCCCGGCGGCAGCCGTCGCCACACGCCAGGGGAAAGGGGTCATCCGTCCGCGCCGTCCTTGTTCCGTGCGTGGATGTCCCGAGTATACCCGCCCCCCGGCCCGAGGGTGACGAGCGGGTCGCCCCCCATCTTGGAAAACGTGTCCATCGTATCGACGTAGCCCACGAGCGTGCGTTGCAGACACCCGAGGTCCCAGGATGAATCGAGGAGGAAGTGCCGCAGCGCCTCCTTGTCAAAGCCCCACGCCCCGGCCTCGGCGATGATCTGCGCCACGATCGCGTCGTGGTCGTCGCTGTGGTGCTTGTCCTCGACGGCGATGCGGAGCGCTTGCGTCAAGAGCGACGCGACGACTTGACGGCGTACCTTGCGTGCGTCTTTCATTTCCAGCCCTCCGCAATATCAACCAGACGCACCGTGCGCTTCGTGGTAGAGCACTTCGCGTCCCCGACCTCGACGAGCACGTCCGCCTGGAGGAGCTTCGTGATGACGGGCCGCACCGTGTTCATGTCGTAGAACCCGAGGTGCTTGGCGACCTGCCGGTCGGTCATCGCGCCCCGCTCGTGGTACGCCTCCAAGACCGCCGCCTTGCGGGGCTCGAGCTTCAGCGTGCGCCACGCGGCGCGGGTGTTCTGGTGGATTGCCATGTATTCCCCTTTCTGCCCGCAACCGGGCGTCCCAAGTGTGTACCCACTGTATCGACCCGACAAGCCGACAGGGTGAGAAATAGTCAGGATTTTTTCACTTGGGGATAACTCAGAGCCCGAGCCGCCGCAGGATCTCGCGGCCCACGCGGTTTCCGAATCGGTTGAGCACCCGTTTCCGCTTCTCGCACGCGGAGCAAGGCTTTATAGTTCCGGCGCTTACAAGCCTGATCGCCTCCGCGAGCATGGAGCCAATGCCCGCCTCCTCGTCGGGGGTGAGAGACGCGCCCGCAGGCGACCCGATGGTCGTGCCGCCGCGCGAAGCCCCCGATGATCCAGCGGGGTTTTGGCCGCCGACCGGGGGGCCATAGTCCGGCGGCGGGATGATCCCCCCGCCTTCCACGCATGTCGTTGTCCCAAACTGGTACGGGGGCTGACACTCGCCTGGGCCACCCGCCGGCGCCTGCCCGAACGACTTGACTGTGACGCCGTCAAGCGTTCCGCCGGCTTTCTCCCACGTCGCGCCCGCATCGTGCGAGACAAAGATGCCGCCCTTGCCCGACCCAAGGCTGTAGAGGACTTCGGGATCGTGCGCGTCCAGCTCGACGAGAATGAGGTTCGTGTTGAACAGGCCGTTGTTGACCGGCTGCCACGTCTCACCGCCGTCGGTGCTCTTGAACACCCCGACCGGGTAGTCGCACACGTACAC
>CAYOGX010001214.1:0-1811 GCA_964403235.1 uncultured Planctomycetales bacterium
TTTTTCTGGCGACTCCCTCGCCTGGCGGTGGAGGGGCGGCGCGGATGGCCGGTCGGGCTGATGTTGTGGTACGATTTTAGGAGGACGCGAGATGCGCATGCGAAGATTGATGGTGCTGTGGAGCCTGGCGACCGGGCTGGTTCTGTCGGGGGCTGCGTCGCCGGTGTGGGCGGACGACATGGACGGGGACGGCGTGGATGATGCGATCGATGTCTGCAACAACACGCCGCCGGGCATTGCGGTCGATGCCGAAGGGCGTCCGCTGGGGGACATCGATCTGGATTGCGACAATGATCTGGACGACTACGCGCTGTATGTGCAGGGATTCACCGGTCCGCTCGCTTCCGGCGTCGTGATCGAGACGGTCACCATCGGCAACCCGGGGAACCCCGGCGAGTTGTCGGGCGCAGGGGCGGGCGGTTACGGCCCGGATGCCATCTGCGGCGGGGTGGACTACGTGTACAACATCGGCAAGTACGAGGTGACCGCCGAACAATACACCGCGTTCCTCAACGCCGTGGCCGCTACGGATACGTACGGGTTGTACACCACCAGCATGTGGTCCAGCTCCTACGGCTGCAAGATCGAGCGCAGCGGCTCGTCGGGCAGCTACACGTACAGCGTGGCGCCGGACTGGGCTGACCGGCCGGTGAACTACGTGTCGTGGGGCGACGCGGCACGGTTTGCCAACTGGCTGCACAACGGCCAGCCGACGGGCGCGCAGGACCTGGGCACCACCGAGGACGGCTCGTACTTCCTCGACGGGGCGACGAGCAAGGCCGAACTACTTGCCGTCGACCGCGAGCCGGACGCCACCTGGGTGATCCCTTCGGAGGACGAGTGGTACAAGGCGGCCTACCACAAGAACGACGGCGTGACGGGGCACTACTGGGACTATCCCATGGGCAGCAGCGCGGTCCCGACTTCGGAGCCCCCGCCGGGCACCGACATGACGTACGGCTCGGCGAACTACGAGGACGACGGCGGTTATGCGATAGGCGGCCCGTACTGTCGCACCGAGGTTGGCGCGTACGATGCCAAGCCGTCGGACAGCCCGTACGGTACGTTCGACCAGGGCGGGAACGTGTTTGAGTGGAATGAGGCCATATTTTACGAACAGTATCGCGGCTTCCGTGGCGGGTCGTTCAGGAGCACCGGCGACCAACTGCACGCGTCGGAGCGCTGGTGCAACGACGCGTGTTTCGGGTACAGCGACGTCGGGTTCCGTGTCTCCGAGGTTCACTGAGCACGTTACGAACGGGCGGCTGGCGTTCGGAGGCGGGGGAGTTCTTCGTTGGAAGGAAGCGTGTGGGATTACCCTCTACGCTTTAGCTCTCTTACCCTTTACATCCGAGCGCAGCGAGGATCGATTTGTGAGAAATGCCCCAGCACATGGCGCGACGCGGCAGTGAGCCTCCGGTCCTGCTGGTCAAGTGGTACGACGTGACGCGTTGGCTCCTGGAGCGGGTGGACAGCTTCCCGAAGAACCAGCGTTTTATCTTCGGCCAACCAATCGCGGACCGCACCCTGAACGTCCGGGAGGTGCTCGTGGAGGCAGCCTACTCGCCGCGCAAGGGCGACCTGCTGGCTCGGGCCAACCGGGACATCGAGGTGTTACGCTGGCTGGTGCGCCTGGCGACGGATCGCAAGCTGCTGACCCCGCGCCAGTACGAGCACTGCTGCATGAGCCTCAACGAGTGCGGGCGGATGGTCGGCGGGTGAAGCAAGCAGGCGGCGACAAAGGAGCGCAGCGCCGATGCACTGCGTGAAGCAGCTGTTTGAGCAGGTGTGCTCGATGGGGAACCTGCGGC
>CAYOGX010001215.1:0-1810 GCA_964403235.1 uncultured Planctomycetales bacterium
CGGCAGATCGGATGGGGCTTCGACTACGGCAGCCACCGCATCAAGCTGTTTCCACACGCCTTCTGCGAGGCCAACGCGTTCTATTCGCGTGCCGACGAGAGCCTTGCCTTCGGTTACTTCCCCCATCCTCGCAACAGCCGTCGCACCGTCTTCACCTGCCTGTCCCACGATGTCATCGCCCACGAGACCACCCACGCACTGCTGGACGGCCTTCGGGGCGAACTGATGCGGCCATCGTCGCCCGACCAGGCGGCGTTCCACGAGGCGTTCGCAGACATTGTCGCACTCCTGATGGTGTTGAAGAACGAGGAGCTTGTCGCGGTTGCGGTGGACAACGAACTGCCGCGGACCCGCACCAACGCCGTCAAGATTGACGACGCGCTCGAGGCCATCCGCAAGGGGAGTTTTCTCAACGGTCTGGCCGAGGAACTGGGCAAGGCACTCTTCGGCATGGGGCGGGACGCGCTGCGCCAGTCGACGAAGTTGGCGCCCGGGCCGGGTCATTACAAAGACCCGAGGCGGACCGAACCTCACGACCGCGGGGAAGTTCTCGTCGCTGCGGTGATGCTCGCCCTGCACAAGCTTTGGGAGAAGCGGTTGGCGGGTAAGACCGATCGAACCCGGAGCCCCTACGTCGCGGTTTGGCGCGTTGCCGAGGAGGGGGCCAAGGCGGCGGATCATCTCCTCAACATGCTGATACGGGCGATCGACTATCTGCCGCCTGTGCACGTCGACTTCGGCGATTTTCTCAGTGCCGCGCTGACGGCAGACTGGCAGATCATGCCAAGGGACGATCGCTACGACTACCGCAAACTGCTGCGCGACGCTTTCGATGCCTACGGTATCAAGCCGGCCTACGATGCGCCTGGCGAGCCCGGAACGTGGGGCCGCGGCACGCGGGACGACCGCGAACTGGACTACACGGGCATCGCCTTCGACGGCTTGCGTGGCAGTGTCGACGGCGTGTTCGAGTTGATCTGGCAGAATCGCGAGGCGCTGTACATCCACCCCGACGTGTTCACGCGCGTTCGGTCGGTGCGTCCGGTGTGGCGCGTCGGACCTGACGGTTTCGTTTTGCGGGAGACGGTTGCAGAGTACTATCAGTTGCTGAAGTGCGCCTCTACATCGGACTTCAGGGCCCTGAAGATCAGGGTGCCGGAGTTCGTCGATGACGGTATCCGGCCCGATCTCGTGGGTGGCGGCACGCTCGTGTTCGACGAGTATGGCCGCCTCAAATTCCACGTCCACAACCGCATCCACTCGTGCCACCAGCACGATCGCCTGATGAGTATCTGGCAGCATGGCGGGGCGCTGCAGAAGGGCGAGGGCGCTCAGGGTTTTGCCGAGGTTCACCGTCGCCGTGGCAGCGGCGACGCGGTCTTCCGTCGCGAGGTATGGACCTGATGGTCGATGCCCCAGTCAGCGGAACGCTGTTCGCCTTCAACGTCGGTTTCGGCGACTGCCTGCTCCTGCGCTTCAGCTACGCGGGCGGGGAACGCCGACATGTGCTGATCGACTTCGGGTCGACACGACAGCCGAAGGAGCGGCCGGGCAACTACATGGCACGGGTCGCGCGCGACATCCGGGACCTGTGCGGCGGCAAGCTCGACGTGCTGGTGGCCACGCATCGGCACAAGGATCACATCTCCGGTTTCGCGACCAACAAGAGCGGGAGCGCCCCCGGCAACATCATAGCCGGCCTCGAACCGGACCTCGTGCTGCAGCCCTGGACGGAGCACCCGGAGGCCGCGGTTGACGCGACGTCTGCACCGAAGCGCGCCAACGACATGCACTTCGCCAAGTCGCTCGC
>CAYOGX010001216.1:0-1807 GCA_964403235.1 uncultured Planctomycetales bacterium
GGGCTCAGCTCGAACCAGGCGGCCGAGGCGCTCGAGCTGCTGGATAACCTCGCCCGGCGGTTCCCCGACCGTACGGCCACGACCGAAGGAACGCTCGCCTTGCTGGAGGAGCTTCGGGGCACGTCCGAACCGGAGAATCTGATCGCCGCGAGCGACGCACCCGCAGCCCCTGCGAACGAACACTAGGAAAGGCGCGTTGCTCCTCGCGCTTCACCCGCCCACGGTACGTGCAGGTGGGGACACACCTCCTGAGAATGCCAAATCCGTCAGATCGGGCCGGGCCGGGACTTGCCGTGCCCCGCGATGTTCCGATAGAGTGTGCGTCTTGGATTCCCGAGAGGAGGTCGCGCGATGCCCAAGACCATGAGCGCCCAGGTGTTCTATGAGCCCGAGGACATGCGGCTGGAGCAGGTGCCCGTGCCCAAGCCCGCCGACGACCAGGTCCTGTTCGCCGTGAAGGCGTGCAGCATCTGCGGGTCCGACGTGGCCTACTATTACGGCGACAGCTCGCTCGAGACCGAGTCCGGCAAGGGCCCGCTGATTCTGGGCCACGAGTTCGCCGGCGAGGTCGTCGAGGTCGGCAAGATCCCGGCCGCGTTGGGGCTGTTCAAACCCGGCGACCGCGTGGTGGCCGACCCAGTGCAGTACTGCAACTCGTGCGCGTCGTGCAAGAAGGGCCAGGTCAATCTGTGTGAGGTCAAGGCGGTGCTGGGCGTGAGCACGAACGGCGGGTTCGCCGAGTACTGCGTCAGCCACTACACCGGCCTGCACAAGGTGCCCGAGGGCGTCAGTTGGGAACACGCCGCGTTGACCGAGCCGCTGGCCGACGCCGTCTACGCCGTCAACAACATGGACATCCAGACGGGCGACTTTGCGGTCGTCATCGGTCCGGGCGCGATCGGGCTGATGATGCTGCAACTGTGCAAGGCCGCGGGCGCGGGGACCGTCGCGCTGGTCGGCACGCGCGACTATCGGCTGGAGATCGGCAAGCAGGCCGGCGCCGACGTGGTCATCAACACCAAGGACGCCAACTCGCCCTATTACGCCGCTGACCTGAAGGCGAAGATCGAGGACCTGACGGGCGGCATGTTCGCCGATGCCGTCGTCACGCCGACCGGCGCGGTCGAGGCGATGGAGCAGGCGCTGGCGATCAGCGGCCGCCGCTCGCGCGTCGTCTACTTCGGCCTGCCCGCCGACGACGCGATCATCCGCGTGCCGGCGCTCGAATCGATCCTCTGGGACAAGACGATCCGGTTCAGTTGGCTCGCCCCGCTGACCTGGCCGGCGGCCGTGCAAGCGATGTCCACCGGACTGGTGGACCTCAGCATGATCTGCACGCACACGATGAAGCTGGACGATCTCAAACAGGGCCTGGCCGACGTGAAGGACCGCAAGGGCAATCCCATCAAGGCTGTGGTCAAGATGGGTTGAACGACGCTCACCTGGTCGCACCCCCAGCACGACACGCAATCGCTCCCTTACGGTCGCGGCTCGGATTGTGACGGGTTGCTCATCTGCGGGTCAGCTTGGGATGCGTCGTAATCGGTCACGTCCGACTTGCAGATTTCGCGGACGGCCGACAGGGCGTAGCTGCCGGCGGGTAGGAAGAAACGCAGTTCAATGTAAGGCCCATGCTCGTCGGTGGCGGTTTCCGTGGCAACGTCAGTGATGGGGACCCGCAGCGCACGTCGGCCGCCCTTGACGCGAAGCGCGCCGGGTGACCGGAAATCGTCGAGCGTGAACCCGTCGTCGCCAAGGACGGCGGCCTCGATCTGGCCGGCCTTGCCCGTCGGCTGACTCATGCGAT
>CAYOGX010001217.1:0-1806 GCA_964403235.1 uncultured Planctomycetales bacterium
TCGTGGAGCTGCGACGGATTGGCCTCGGTGAGGATCACGCGCCGGCCGCTGTCAAGGACCTCGCCCAGGTCCACGTGTTCCAGGGCCGTGCGGATCAGGGCCAGATCGGGCTCGCTGACGATGATGAAGGCATCGCCGCGGAGTCGCTCGAAAAGAGCCCGAACATGGTGACCCAGGCCGAACCCGCCGACCACGAAACAGTAGGCCTTGGACACGTCGACGCCGTCGACGAACTTGCGGGCCTCATCCTCGGGGTCGTATCGACTGTGGAGCCAGATCCGCCGGCCCTCGGGTGTCACCATCGCCGCCGTGGCCGGACCGGACTTCGACGCCTCCACGGGCAGCAGCGCGTCGTCCGGCAGCGCATCGACCGCCATAGCCAGCCGCGCGTCGTGCCGCCACAGACCGGTCATGTTCTTGAGGTACACCTGGTCGGACGTCGTCGCCCCGGTAGACATGCGCGCGCCCATTACCCACGATTGATGGCATCGCAAGCCAAGGGGCTTGCCAGCAATGCATGATAAGATCCAGCATGCGCAGGTACAACTGACCGCCGTGAAAAAAGGGGACGGGAGTCTTTTCTGGCGCCAGAAAAGACTCCCGTCCCCTTTTTCTTCACGCGATCTGGACGCGGAGCTCGTGCGAGCCGTCGGGACGGGCGGCCTCGTAGTGATAGTAGAGCTCGTCGCCGACGTGCAAGGCGTTGACGTAGCGCATCGAGCCGGTGGCGTGCGGCCAATCCACCCACGGGGCGTCCGTCGTCAGCCGCCGCCACGCGCGACAATCATCACTGACGCACAGGCCGCAACACTCCTCGAAGTTTTCCGTCTCGTCGCGACTGCCGTCGTAGAACCCCACCCAGCCGCCGCCAACGGCGATGACGCTGTTGATCCGCGTGCAGTAGGCGTCCCACCCCGTCGCCGGCGGGCCGAGGACCTCGCCCTCCCAATGCCACGTCACGCCGTCGTCGCTGGTCGCCAATCCGGTAGCGGACTTGATCAGACCGGTCATATAGACATCGCCGCCGCCGTGCATCCGCTCGGCGTCGGCGGGGGCGTCCGCCCGGGCGATCGACAGCAACATGGCGTACCGATCGTCCAAACGGAAGACGAACGGATCCTTGACGCCTTCCAGGCCCAACGGACGGGCGGCGAAGACGGTCTGGCGGTCGGCTGGGCGGAACGCATCGGGCCGGTCCGCGATCATCAGGTCGGTCCGCCACCGCCGATCGGCCGGATCGACGTAGCTGAACGCCATCGCCCATCGGCCGTCGACCGTGCGATACAGGCAGCCGCGCTCGATCGACTCGCTGGACAGCTCGGTCTTGAGCAGCCGCCAGATCGTCTCGAATTGCACGCCGTCGCCGCCGACGGCGAGCCGCACCTCGCCGCCCCGCTCGAACGCGTGACCGCGCGGACGCCGGATGCGGTAGTACAGATAGAAGCGTTGATCCTGCTCGTCGTAGTGGACGTGGGGCGCCCCGGCCCACCAGCCAGGCTCAGCCTCAAGCGGTTCGATAACGACCTGACCTGCATCAGGTCGAATCGGCCAAACCACCCGACCGTCAATCACACAGCGCCCATCGTCATGAACCAATACACCCATGCCCAAAGACGGTAGACGCACGCGGCTGGCGTGTCAAATCCCGGCGGTTCGCAACGCTCATGACGGTGGCGTTCCCAGGCGAAGAGGCTAGAAGGCCAAGTATTTCCTTGCGTTTTGGCATAAGTCGTGTTACATAGAAGGTGTAGGAGGAGTGAGGGAGCTGGAGACGGGAAGAAGGCTCTCCTCAACTCATGTCTGGGT
>CAYOGX010001218.1:0-1805 GCA_964403235.1 uncultured Planctomycetales bacterium
CAATCCCACACCCTGGGTCCCGCGGCCCTGCGCCGGTGTGCCGACGGCCGCGAGCAGACCGACCGCTGAAACGAGTAAGAGGTGCGCGCGACTGTGTTTCGGTCTCTTCATGCGTTTGCCATTTCTCGGCGCCCCGACGCCATTCTATCGAGACTTCCCCTACGGTTTGGCCTTGACGCCGAGTCGCCGCATGAGTGGCCGCATCGTCGTGCCCTGCACGACGAGGGAGAAGAATACACACCCGAAACCGGCCAGCAACAGGGCGGGACGCATCGTGACCAACGGGTGGTCCGCGGGCAGCCGGCTGGCGTCGGGCAGGTGCAGCAGCAGTGCGATCGGGATCGACCCGCGCAGCCCGCCCCAGAACAGGATGTGCTTCCACGCCTTTGGTCGCCTCAGCCCGACCTGGTTCAACGCCCAATAGAACGGGTAGGCGACGGCCGCCCGGCCGATCAGCATCGCCCCGACCGCCACGGCCAGCAACCGCCACGGGTTCACCGGAATCGCTTCGGGGATCTCGCGCAGCTCCAGCCCGATCAGAATGAACAGGAACGAGTTGACCAGGAAATCGATCGACTCGAAGAACGTCTCGACCGTCTCGAGCGTCTTGTCGCTCATCGCCAGCCGTCGGCCGTGGTTGCCGATCAACAGACCGGCCATCACCGTCGCGATCACGCCGGAGCAGTGCAGCACCTCGGCCAGCCAGAACGCGCCGTAGGCCAGCGCCAGGCAGATCCCGTTCTCCAGCAGATGATCGTCCAGCCGCCGCAACACGACGAAGGCCACGAACCCCAGCGCCCCGCCGATCAGCAACCCACCGGCCGACACCTTTACAAACTCGAACGCCGCGGTGCGCAGGCTCAGCCCCGCACCCGTCGAGGCCGCCTCCAGCAGGATCGTGAACAGCACCACGCCCGTCGCGTCGTTGAACAGGCTCTCGCCCTCGACCAGCGTGCGGAGATCCTCGGGCGCGTCGGCCTGGCGGAACAGCGCCAAGACGCTGACCGGGTCCGTCGGCGATATCAGCGCCCCGAACACCAGCGCCACCAGCATCGACGTGATCCCGCCCAGCCAGCCGATCAGCCCGCCGACCAGCAACGTCGAGACGATGACCCCGGGCACGGCGAAACACACGATCGGCGGCAAGTGCTTCAGCAGCCGGTCCAGATCCATGTGCATCGCCCCCTGGAACAGCAGGGGCGGCAGGAACACGAAGAAGATCAGCTCGTGGCCGAAACCCGTCTCGGCCAGGTCCGGACCGATGTGCAGCACGCCGATCCCCAGGCCGACCAGCGTCAGGAAGATCGTATACGGCAGGTGCGTGATCAGCTTCGCAGCGATGCCGACCACGCAGGCCAGCAACAACAGCCCGATGTAGATGCCGACCGCATGTTCGATGGGGTGTTCCATGACGTTGCCAATCGTGCGACGCGCCCGCGGACGCGCGTTGCTCAAGTCCCTAGTTTACACCGAGCGATGCAAACCGCCACCGAACAATATGACACCAGGCCCGAGCTTGTGCTAAGCTTCGTAGGGGCACAAGGGGACTGTCGATGCGGCCCATACCGATTTTGGTGATCGTCGCGGGGTCCTTGGAGGTCGGTCCAATGGTCCATGCACGCCAGCCGACACCGGCTGAAATGCACGAGCAGGCCCGCTGGATGGCGGCCAAGTTCCCGTCCGCCGAGGCGGTGCGGTCGGATCAGGCCGCCGGGCTGGAGGTGCTGGCCAATCACGATTGGGTGCTGCACAACGCGGTTTTCGGCGGGCCGTTCCACCTCGGTGGCAAGGTGTATCACCGCGGG
>CAYOGX010001219.1:0-1805 GCA_964403235.1 uncultured Planctomycetales bacterium
GCCAGTTGCTCGTGCTCGACGGAAAGCTGGACAAGCGCGGCGTCATCGAGGGGGAGGCCAAGGTCAAGGTCTACGCCAGGGATGGGCGGTATGTGAAGACCGTGGACAAGTCGGCATTCCCCGCTTCCGACGCTGCGGTCCCGGAGGCCGTCGCCGCTGCGGGCGGCAACGACCGCGCCGTGTGTTTTCCCCACTTCCTTCGCGTGGACTCCCAGGGACGCCTTTACGTGAAGAACCAGGGGATGGGGAAGGGATTCATCGTCACCGACGTCGACGGGAAGGGCTTCCGCGTTCCTCGATTGCCGTGGGGGTGGGCGTCGTCCCAGGGGTACACGTGTGTGGACGCCGAGGACAACTGGTACGTCGCCGTCGGCCGCAAGAACGAGGCCTCGCGTCTGTGGAAGTACGCACCCGACGGCAAGCAGCTCAAGTTCGGTGACGCCGATGCCCTTCTCATCGAGAAGGACTGGGAGATCAAGGGCGCCTGCGTCGCCCCGGGAGGCGACATCTACGTCGTCGTGACCACGGACAAGTGGAAAGTGACCAGGGAGGTGACAAAGGTCTGTGCCTTCGGCGACCTGACCGGCAGGGGCCAGGAGGTCTGCCAGACGCGCGTGGATGTCTACGGACCCGACGCAACACTCAAGAAGAAGGGCGTCGTGATGAGCGTCGCGCCGATCGTGGTCGCGTTGACCGGGCCGGGGGCGGAGATCGTCGGGGCCGAGACGCTGGGCGCGGAGACGCTGACCGGCTGGTAGGAGGCACCCGTCAGGGCGGCCATGTTGGCCGCGCCGATCGCGTCGGTGTAGGCACCGGCCGACTGCTGGTAGATGTTCGGGTTGGCGACGGTCGCGGTGCCGGTGGTGGATCCAGACATGGCGTCAGCCCCTATCCTGGTAGCGCATGATCGCGTTCGCCTCGGTGGTGGTCATCGTGCCGGCGTTCACCGCCGCCATCAGCTGCGTGCCGCTCATCCACGGCCGGCCGAACGACTCCCAGTTCGCGTAGGTCGTCCCCTCGCCGCCAGCCGCCGGGGAAGCCGCCGGGGAAGCCGCCGTTGAGGCTCTGCTGCTGGTGGACGGCGATGTGGCCTCGGGGGCCGGGTCGATGAACATGTCCTGCATGTAGTCCGCCTGGGCCGGGGCGCGGTCGGTGTAGTCGGCCATGACGGCGTCGAACATCGGCTGCGCCGTGTGGACATCCATGCCGCCCATGTTCACCGGCGCGGGGGTGTAGCGCATGTCCTGCGGCGTCATCCCCTCCGGCAGCATGCCGTAGGCCTCCGCCGCCTGGCCGGCCATCTCGAACGCCGCCTGCTGGGCGGGGTTGAAGGCCGCCACGGTCGGGCCGACGTAGGGGATCGGGCCGATTTGGCGAATGTCCTCCGCCAGCGCGATGTTGTTCTTGGCCGCGTCCTCGAGCCACTCGGGGATCTCGACCGTCTGCGTCGTGTTCTGGCTGCCGCCCTTGCCGCCGCTCATCTCACACCTTCCTTTCCAAGACCCGGAACACGGGCCGGAATCCGTCGCCTGCCAGAACCTTCTCCCACCCCGGCCGGCCGGCCACGGTCACGGCGTCGCAGCCGTGGGCCTTCGCGAAGGCGACCACGCTGTCCACCATGTCCTGCAGCTGCGCCATTTCGCCTCCCGCGAGAAAAATGTGCAGAACCTTCTTCCTAGGGTATACCACGACCTCCGTGACCCCGCAGCCACGCTCCGCCGGCCAGAACTGCATATTGCCTTCGCAGCAGACGCGGACGATGTCCTCGAACGTGTGCGTGCCGCCGCTGTACTCCAGGGCCGCCT
>CAYOGX010001220.1:0-1805 GCA_964403235.1 uncultured Planctomycetales bacterium
GCAGGTCCTCCAGGCTGAATTCCGCGACGGTACGAAGCGCCGTCAGATCGACCTTGGCATAGACGGACGTGGACTCGGGCGATCGGTGCCCAAGGTGATCGCCAATTTCCTTTAGCGACAGGCCCTGCGCCAGCAGGTGGGTAGCGCACGCATGCCTTAGGGCGTGTGCACCGTAGTGTGGCAAGGTCAGGCCCAGTGCGTGGAAGCGACGTCTGACCATCCGTCCCAAGGCGTCACTGGTCATCGGCCGGAAGGGTGCAACCACGGTAAGGAAAACCTCCCGTCGGTCGGACCGCGGCCGCACTTCACGTAGGTAACGGAGGACCGCGTCGCCAACCGGACGGCACAAGGGGTAGACCCGTGGCCTCTGAGACTTGCCATAGGGGACGGTCAGTATCTCCCGCTCCCAGTCAAGATCATTCAGGCGTAGAGTCGTCACTTCCCCGGCACGAAGACCGTACACCGCCAAGAGCATCAACAACGCATGATCGCGAATATCCACCGGCCGATCCCCGTCAGCCGCCACGAGCAATCGCTTCACCTCGTCCCAAGACGGCCCGAGTGGTAGCGATTCATGCCTGAAGAGTCGCGGAGCCATGATCGCAACGGCCAACCCCTGACGGCACCAGCCATGTCTCTCCGCAAAGCGAAAGAATGGGCGGAGAGCCGAGACCCAACTGTGAATCGTGCTCCGAGCATACCCCTCGTCATGGACCTTCTTGGCCAATAGATCGTCTACTTGCGCAACGCTCAGCGTCTTGAGCCGGAAGCCTGTTTCCTCGGCCTGCCCAAGGAACTCGTGGATCGTGCGAGTTGCGTAGGCGACCGTTTGGGGCGACAAACCGCGCTCCTGCAACTGATAGTCGCTGTACTGCGTTACGTGCTTAGCGTACGGCCGTTTGACCGCAGAAAGTGGCTCCAAACGCCCCAGGAATGTCAGCCACCGAACGGCTTGGCCCCGGAAGGTCTGCCACCGGTTTTGGAAGAGCCAGGCCGATCGCGGCTTGGGGCAACGGTTGGCCCAGCGTTCGGCCTCGATGTCGATCTCGCTCCTGGTGATGAGGTCATCGGGCCGGTTAGCCAGACGCAAGGCGTTGGCCACGACGAGGGTGTAGACGGCGATGCGTCGCAGGGTGAGCCGAGCCATCTGTTGTTCGGCACAGTGCATGAGGTACCGGCGACGCTCCTCCACCAGTGGGCCGTTCCGCTGGCGAGCCAACGCAAATCGGCTCCCAAAAAGTCGCTCAAACATAGTCGAACCTCCAAGGGGAAATGAAACAGTTGGAGGTCCGACTATACCTGCAAGTTATGTGGCGTTCGACCGCGTGCTATCACGAGGACTTCCCCGCTTCCAGCACAACCCAACATTCACCACCACATAAGCGGCTACGCCACCTAAGTAACGATGTGTGACACGCAGCTTCTCCTTGTATTACTGACGCGAGTGGACCCATTCTTGCGCGGACCTCAATCGGGCTTGTCGGCATCCCCCACGTCTTGATCCGCCTCGGATGGGGATTCGATCAACGCAGACGGCGGCGGAAGCGACGGTGTAGTGTCTCGCAGACCGATTGGCGGCCGGTCAGCAACCACCTCCTCGATGAGCAGTTCCACCAGGGCATCATCGGAATCGCCTCTCCGGCGGAGGCTCCACAGCACGTAAACGCCGAACGCTAGCGGCAAGAGGCAGGCCAGCACCAGGCCGACGTGCAGGATCGCCGCAGCGATGAGCGGATCGCGGTAACGCTGCTCGGCGATCTGACGGCGTTCCGCTTCAAGCTGGTCACGTTGACGGCCAACCTCCG
>CAYOGX010001221.1:0-1803 GCA_964403235.1 uncultured Planctomycetales bacterium
GCACGTTCCGGCCAAACCCCTGGGGGCTGTTCGACATGCACGGCAACGTGTCCGAGTGGACCCGTTCGACGTATCGTCCGTATCCGTATCTTGCCGACGACGGCCGTACTGGCGACGGCCGCAACACCACCGAGTCGTCGGGCCGCAAGACGGTTCGCGGCGGCTCCTGGCTCGACCGACCCCGCCGTGCCCGCTCGGCGTTCCGTTTGCACTACGAGGCCTCCCAAGCGGTTCACGACGTGGGCTTCCGTGTCGTGTGCGCTGGGCCGCTCCGGTAGAAGAACATCGTTATCGCGAAGGGGGTCAGAAGGAGGAAAGGAAGGGTCAAAAGGAGGGGTCAGAAGGAGGGGTCAAAGGAGGGGTCAGGCTTACTTTTCTGGCTTCCTGGCCTTCTTGGGACACCGGGAGTCACGCAAGCTCGACTCCAGTTTCAGGGGGACGGCGCCGCGCTTCTGCCAGTCCGCCTCCCCATAGGGCGACCCGCGGGGCACACTGCGCCGCAGCGCCACCAGCTCCTCCTCGGTCTCCGGCCGGTTCACGTATCTCTCGACGAGGGCCAGTTCGCAACCTGAAAGGCCTACATCCGAGGTCGACCGCGTGCAGGAAGCGCCCCTACTCGGGGTGTGATTGCTCACACTCTGCGCTCGAGTTATCCTGGTCGCGCCACAACGATTGGGAGCATCATCATGAACCAGGCCGTTACGATTGTGATCTCCCTAGTGTCCGCGCTGAAGGGAGCGACGCACATGGACGTGATCGATCCCGGCAAGAAGTATCAGATCATCGATAACTTCGGCGCGTCGGATTGCTGGTCGATGCAGAAGACCGGGACATGGTCGGAGCAGAGCAAGCAACGTGTCGCCGATCTGCTCTTCTCGACGGCGCGGGGGGTTGGCCTGAGCTGTTGGCGGTTTAACCTGGGCGGTGGGATCAACCCTCGCATTGGGAATCCGTGGCGGACGGTCGAGACGTTCGAGTTGGCCGAGGGCCGGTACGATTGGTCCCGGCAGGCTCACGCGCGATGGTTCTTGCGAGCTGCCAAGCAGCGCGGGGTCCGGCAGTTCATCGCGTTTGTCAACAGTCCACCGGCTCGGATGACCCGGAACGGTCAGACGAACTGCGACCCGGGTCGACACACCACGAATCTCAAACCGGGCTACGAGCAGCAATTCGCCCGGTATCTGGTCGACATCCTAAGACACTTCCGCGACCACCCCGACCGGGCCGAGCGGATCGAGTTCGACCGGATCAGCCCGGTGAACGAACCGGGATGGGAATGGGATCATGCCGGCCAGGAAGGCAACCGTGCGGGCCTCGACGACATCAAGGCCATCGTCAAGGCCCTGCATGCCGAACTCGCCAGGCAGAAAGTCAAGACGCGGATCCTCGTCCCCGAGGCCCGAAGTCCGTCGATCATGTATCGCTGGGCGCGTCGGCGAAACCGCGAAGCCCCGGAACGGATCGGCGATTACCTCCGCGAGCTGTGCGGCGATCCCGAGATCGGCCCGATGTTGAGCGGGACGATTTGTTATCACAGCTACTTGGCGGATCGGATCGAAACGCAGCTTGTCCAACACCGACGGCTTCTTGGACGAGCCATGGCCCGCTATCCCGACTGGAAACTCTGGCAGACGGAATACTGCGTCATGCGAGGCCCGCATGGCAAGGGCGGGGGCGGCAGAGACCTCGGCATCGATACCGCGCTTAACGTCGCGCGCGTCATCCATTACGATTTGACGCTGGCCGGTGTCTCGGCGTGGCAGTGGTGGCTTGCCCTCTCGCCGTCGGACTACAAGGACGGCC
>CAYOGX010001222.1:0-1800 GCA_964403235.1 uncultured Planctomycetales bacterium
TGATCTTGACCTCGCCCGCCGTCTGATCCCAGTAGACGTCGGTGATCTCGATGTCGTCCGGATGGATGAGGCGCACGCCGAGCATGAAGTCGTCATCGTCGCCGCCCCAGCCGCCTGTGCCGCCCGGCACGATCCACTCGGGATCGAGCGCGCCGGCCAGCAGCAGGCGGTAGTTGGGCGTCACGGCAAACGACCGTGGACCACCGTAGTAGGCGTACTGGTAGCGGTACATCGCCCGGGTCCACAGGACCGACGGGTTCTGAGCAGTGACAGCCGGATCGCCGTTGTCCTTGACGCACCAGACCATCGGGCGCAGGAGGCCGTCGAACTGCGCGCCCTGCGGGTTCGTTGACGAGCCGGGGTCTTTCCACCACTGGCGTCCGTCGCCGTTGGTGAAGGCGATGACCTTGTTGTCGCTGTCGGCCAGCGGCGCGAACCGATGCCCGCTGGTCTCCCAGTCACTGCTGCCGTCAATCTTCGAGTACTCGTCGCAGCCGCTCAGGCCGCCGATCTCGAGGTCCTTGACCCATTTGACCGCGCCGTTGATCGTGTGCAGCGCGAAGAGCTTGCTCTTGGTGCCCGGGTTCAAGTGGATCGGGTAACTGTTCGAAGTTGATCCTCGGGCCACGGCGACCGTGTAGATCGTCCGCTGGTCATGGCTCAGGCACGGCGTCGCTGGGATGGTATGGTAGTCGCCGTCGGCATTGACGAGCGCGGTCATCCACTTGACCGCATCGTCCGAGTTCAGGAACGGCCACACCAGGTAGCTCGCCGTCCGATCGTAGTATCCGGGCGGGCTCTTCGCCGCGTCCACGGCGTCCACGCACCAGATGCCGGGCCTGTAGTAGGCTGCCACGGGCCCAAAGTTGCGCGGATACCCCTTGGTCACGTAGACATTATTCGTCGAGTCCACCACGGGGCAGGCCCGCGAGCCGTTCCAGAACCAGTCGTCATTATATCCGTAGTCGCTGCCGCCGAAGCCGACGGTCCAGATGACCTGGCTCTGCTGCGGATCGGTCGTGTTCGGCTTGTCGGCGCGCAGCGGCACGCGGCCGATGTCGAACTTGCTTCCATACACCATCCCGGTCACGACGAGTTCGCCTTCGTCAGCCAGCTTGAAGAGGGCGATCGCCGCGTTGTAGGCCCTGCCGCCAAGGTCACCCATGAGCGGCCCCTTGCCGGAGCGGTCGGTGGTGTTCGCCGAGGCCGATTTCCAGATGACCTGGCCGACGCCGCCGATTTCCCTGTAAATGCCGTAGGAGGCGACGTCCTTGGGATAACCGCTCTCATACGTTGTGTTCCACACGTCCACGGTATTCGTCCGGGCGTAGTCGTGGGCATAGAACGAGCCGGCGTTGTTCACAAGGTCGCCGTTCTCGTTGATGGCCATGAAGCCGCGGAACTCGCTCTTCCATGCGAAGGCGACGTTCGTCCCGGTGTGCGCCGGATCGCCGATGATGGACCAGCGGAGCGTCCCGTCCGAGGCGTTCAGGCATACAAACCTCGCGTAGGTGCCTCCCGCGTCGCCGCCTTGACGGTCGTTCGACCAGTACCACTTCTGCGCGTAGCCGTTGGCGTCAATCTGAATGGCGTCGCGGCCGATGCCGCACTGGTCCTCATACGTGGTACGGCCGGGGAAGACCCAGCCATCGAAATTAGCGACGGTGGCCGGATACGCCGTGCCCGGATCCACGTCGTACGGGGCGATGATGCGCGGCCTGCTGGCCCCGTAGCTCGGGTTCGCGTAGGTCTTGGTGTCTATGAACATGTAGCCGTCGTCGTCGCCGTCGGCGTCGGGAT
>CAYOGX010001223.1:0-1791 GCA_964403235.1 uncultured Planctomycetales bacterium
TTGGGACGATGGGACATCCCACTACCTCCTTACGAAGGTGGCATACTCCGGTGCCCCGGCGGACCCCAACGACGACACGGGCAGGGCCACGCTCATGATTCATGCCAACCCCGCCACGTGGATAGGCCTGTGCTTCGAACTGGACTTCGACGCCGCGCTGGGCCCGAAGGACCGTAACCCGCACTGCTACCACGCGAACCTGCAGGGGGGATCGGGACTCACCTGGAACAACTTTAAACGCATCTGGCTGGATCCCAATGACCCCTGCACCCCCAATATCGATCAGTGGGAGCGCGAGGGATTCTGGATGGTGGTCCAGTTCGAAGTAGACCCCAACTTCCCCAACCAGCCCGGTGACCCCAACGGGAAATATCTGAGGGGCGCCATGTGGAGTGGGGAGAAATACGATTGGGACGGGAACTGGCTCCTGGAGGGCGAGCTTTCCGGCGACTGGTGGTCGGGTGGCCCGAACTACTATACCCCCGGGCCGGGATTCTCGAGCGTCATGGCGTGGTCTGACGTCGATTACACCAATGGTTTCCCCGCTGACTGTGCCTACGACGAGCTCGAAGCGCGAATCGGCGTGTTCACCAACGTCTCGCGGACGCTCACCGTCAAGATGAAGGACTGTAGCTCGCTCAATCTCGAGCCGAACCTGGCCCATCCGGACGGCGGGGAGAAACGTAGATACACCCGGGGGACACCGGTCGTCCTCGACGCCGTCGTGCCCGTCGGCAACAAGGTCTTCAAGAAGTGGACGATCAAGGGGCCGAACGATTCGGGCGACCCGCTTTACCAGATCGTCACGGACACCAATGAGGTGGTGTACGTGACGATGGACGGGGACTACCTGGTCAAGGCCACGTGCAAGTGCGGCGGCGGCGGCATCGAGCCGTTCGCAGCGGCCGTCCTGTTGGTGCTTGGTCTGGGCGTCATCGTTCGCCGCGTTTCTTGAGGTCCGACGGATGTGACGTTGTCGGCGCCCGGGCCAATCGCTTCCGCCGCCGGGGATCGGGTCCGCCCAGCACCTAGTCTCGGGAGGGGCGAGGCAAGTGGCCGGGACAAAATGTCACGCCCGGCCACAACGCCGTAGCTGTCTCGGGGTCCGGCGAGTGATGAGAGAACGAGTGGAGCCTGGAAGGGAGCGGATCACTAAGTGCCTGGCGACCTAGTGCTTAGTGATCGCGGTGGCCCTTGCTGGCTTGCAGACGGCTGCCGGGCCCATGGCGATGTCTTGTGCGACCAGATCGTTGTCGGGAGATGACGGGGGGTCAACAGGCTTGACAGAACGTCAAGACCTGCTATACTATTGCGTGCGAGCCGGGCGTGCCATCGCGCCGCTCGCGGGTCAAATCTAGACCCCACGTGGCCGGAGGGACTCGTGTCGATTCGTGTGCGTAGACGGCAAAAGCCACGTCAGCGGGAGATCCTCGATGCCGCGCGCGAGGTCCTTCTGAACGAGGGTTACGGCGGTTTCAGCATGGAAGCGATTGCCGAGGCCATGGCGTGTTCGCGCCCGGCCATCTACAAGCACTATTCGTGCAAGGAGGAGGTCGTCCTTGCGTTGGCCATTGAGACCGAGCGGCTTCAACAGAAGCTCCGAGAGAGGGCGTTGTTGTTTAAGGGGCGGCCGCGCGAGCGTTTGATGGCCGTAGGTGCGGTCAGCGTCGTCCTGTACCCCCGGCAGCTCATAGCGAAGCTCCTGGCCACATCGCCCGCCGTCCGTCGGGCCAAGACGTCAAAGGAGCGCCAGGACGAACTGCGCGTCCTGATGACGCGTGGCGTCTGCAC
>CAYOGX010001224.1:0-1791 GCA_964403235.1 uncultured Planctomycetales bacterium
TTTCGAGACGCACGGGCAAGGACTACGGCCTGCGGAGTTTCGACGTCAACTACGGGCGGTTCAGCCGGTACGACCCGAACACGCCGGTGACCAACACGGTGGCGTATATCGACGAGGACAAGACGTCGCTGTCGAACCGGCCCTGCGAATGGAAGCGGGTCGAGGTCGGGCCGATCCGCGCGGTGATCGTCGCCGAGACGGCGGACGAGAATGTTCGTTGTCTGACGAGCTACGAGTTCCGCGCATACACGCCGCGTTTCCGGATCGCGCGTCGGCTGGAGTTCATCGGCAAGCAGCGGCCGGCGGAGATCGTCGTCGTCGATGCGCGCTTCCGCCGGCACAGGTTGAGCAAGTCGTATCCGAATTTCGTCGGCATGCCGAACGACAAGTCACAGCCGCACTTCGGGTGGCGATACGGGAGCTGGGTGCCGGCGTACCTGACGCTGATGACGCCGCCCAAGTTCGAGGAGAGCCTGTCAATCATCGTGCGTCGCAAGGAGGGGTTGGACCAGGTCCGCCACGGCTTCTGGCCGGCGAATCGGCCGAAGGCCGGGCCCTGCGAGCTGGCGCGGATCGAGCTGATCAGCCGACGCGCAACCGTGTGCGACGTCGAGTTGGTCGTGTACCTGCACAAGGAGCACCAGACGGCGGCGGGCCGATTGTCCGAGCAGCTGCGCGATCCGCCGCTGGTGACGCTAACCGAGGATCCACTGTGGCGCCGACCGGAATAGGGACGCGCAATGGCGCCGGACGTTTGGGGAGGTGAGTCGATGTCACACAGGATGGTATTGCCGGTTGTTCTGCTGATGGGTGTGTTGGGTTCGCAGTCGGGCGGTGCGGCCGCCGCGCCCGCAAAGGCGTTGGAGGTGACGGCCGCCGTCGAGGACAAGCTCGTCCGCGTTAAGGTGGCGGGTAAGACATTCACATGTTACAAGTTCGCGCCCGACCAGAAGTACCCGTACTTCTATCCCGTCAACGGACCCGTGACGGGCAAGAGCGTGACCACCGAGTCGTCGCAGCCGTATCCGCACCACCATTCGCTGTTCTTCGGTTGCGACAAGGTCAGCGGGGGAAACTACTGGCAGGCGGCGAACGAGACCGGGCAGATTGTCTCGAAGGGCCCGAAGATCGTCGAGGCGAGGGGCAGGCGGGTCGTGATCGAGGATCGCACGCGTTGGCGCCGACCCGGCGCGCCGGATCCCTTCAGCGGCAAGCGAACGATCGTCATCACCGCGCCGTCAGCGACGCTGCGGATCATCGATTTTACGATCACGCTGACGGCCGAGTCCGACGTGCACATCGCCAGGACGAACCACGCGTTGTTCAGCGCTCGGATGGCGCCGCACATGAGCGTCAACAGCGGCGGTCGGCTGGTCAACGCCGAGGGCTGCCTGAAGCAGAAGGCGACGCTCGCCAAGAAATCGGCCTGGTGCGACTACTCGGGTGACAATGGCGGTCAGATCGAGGGGCTGGCCATCTTCGATTGGCCCAAGAACCGCTGGTGGCCGTGCACCTGGCTGACGCGTGATTACGGGTTCTTCTCGCCCACGCCGATGAACTGGCTGGGCAAGGAGGGGCTGCGATTCGCCAAGGGCGAGTCGATCACGCTCAGGTACCGCGCGGTCATACACGCGGGCAACGAGAAGGACGCCGACATCGCGGGTATTTACCGAGAATGGACCAAGGGTGTCGCGTCCGGAGAATAGGAGTCGCAGACAATGCCGTTGCTGAAAGGGTCGCTGACGGGACTGCGGGATAGGTGAAGGACACCTCGCAAGGCGACGAAGTCGT
>CAYOGX010001225.1:0-1791 GCA_964403235.1 uncultured Planctomycetales bacterium
GAACGCGTGCGTGGCCAGCGGGCTCCAGCCGATCGATTACACGAGGTATTTCCATTCGGTGGCCGTCTGCTTCAGCAAGGGGTTGGGCGCGCCGATCGGATCGGCCGTGGCCAGCACTGCCGAGACGATCGCCCGGGCCCGCCGCGCACGGAAGATGTTCGGCGGGGCGATGCGGCAGGCCGGCATCATCGCGGCCGCGGCCATCCACGCGCTCGACCACCACATCGACCGGCTGGCGGACGATCACGCCAATGCCCGCCGCCTGGCCGAGGCCCTGGCTGAGCTGCCGGGCGTGATCCTCGACCCGACCCTCGTCGAGACGAACATCGTGCTGTTCGACGTGGACGCGTCCTTGGGGACGGGGGCGGACGTGGTGGCCAAGATGAACGCGGTGGGGGTTCGGATGCTGGCGGTGGCCCCGCAGCGCGTCCGTGCGTTGACGCATCTGGACGTGTCGGCCGCCCAAACGGACGAGGCCATCCGCCGATTGCGCACGCTGTTCGGTCCAGGCTGATGAAGCTGCCTCGGTCCCCACATCGTTGGCAGGTGACACCCACCAGGGCCATTCAGATTCAGCGCGAGCTGGCCGATCGGGTCGTGCACGCCCCACTCCCTAAGGATGCGCGATGGATCGCGGGGGCGGACATGGCCTTCGCACCGGACGGACGTCGGTGTCTGGCGGGCGTCGTGGTGTGGGATCGGCGGCGGCAGGAGGTCGTCGAGGAGCGATTGGCCGTTCGGGTCGCGCGGTTTCCGTACGTGCCCGGGCTGCTGTCGTTTCGGGAGGCGCCGGCGGTCCTGGCGGCGTTGCGCAAGGTGCGGCGTGTGCCCGACGTGTTGATGTTGGACGGTCAGGGCCTGGCGCATCCGCGACGGATGGGGTTGGCCTGCCACGTGGGGATCCTGGCGGGGACCCCGACGGTAGGCTGCGCGAAGAGCCGACTGTGCGGTAGGTTCGTCGAGCCGGGCCTGGCACGAGGTAGCCGGTCCGACCTGCTCGACGGCGACGAGGTGATCGGCGCGGTCGTGCGGACACGAAGCGACGTCCGGTGCGTCTACGTCAGCGTGGGGCATCGGGCGACGCTCGACGGTGCGGTATCGCTGGTGCTGGACTGCTGCACGCGGTATCGACTGCCTGAGCCGACGCGGTTGGCGCATCAGCTCGTGACCCGCCAGCGGGATCGCGTGTGAGGCGTCGTCGATCCGGCCCGGCGAGATGGGCGGATTTTTCCTTTTGACAAGCGGTGGGCCGTCGCTGCAAACTACGTTGTCGGACATGGGGTTCTGTCTGGGACTGTCGTGGGCGTCGGTTGTGGCAGGACCGGTCCGCCGTTGGGAGCGCGGGGATACGCATGCACGCCCCAGACCGGGAGGATGTCGTAATGGCAAGCGGTAAGGTCAAGTGGTTCAACGACCAGAAGGGGTTCGGCTTCATTCAACTGGATGGCACCGGAGAGGACATCTTCGTTCATCACTCGGTGATCCAGATGGAGGGGTACCGGACCCTGTCGGAGGGCCAGGACGTCGAGCTCGACTACGAACGGGGACCAAAGGGCCTAAAGGCCCTCTCCGTCCGCAACCCGAGTTGAGTCAGCTCGAAAGAAGCGCGAGGCAGTACGCCAATCCCGGCGGAACCAGGCGGTGCCGCCGGGATTTCTCTTGCGCCGGCGCCGCTTTCGGACCGCGAGCAACCCGCGGGGGGTGCCTCTTGATTCCAGTGGCGAGGGGTGGCACGATCAAGCGACCCCGAGGGACGAGGCTGAGCTTGGCCGTGGGCCCGCAGATGATCTC
>CAYOGX010001226.1:0-1789 GCA_964403235.1 uncultured Planctomycetales bacterium
TTGTGCCCGGGCAGGACGATCTCGCGAAGGTCGTCCGGGCTGATCAGCGGACCCGTGCGGAACCCCATGTCGTCGCTGCCCCAGATGAGCTTGACCCGGTCGAACTGCAACATCCGCTCGGTCGTCACGCGATACATGTCGATCAGACGATCGCTGATGGCCTTGACCAGGTCGCGCTGGTCGTAGAGTGACAGGCACAGCGTCTCGTAGCCCATCAGCCAGGTGAGGTACTCGGCGAAGTGGGCGAACCCGCCGCTGCCGATGATGCACATGCCCTCGGGCAGGTTTCGCTGGAACCACTCGAGCCGCCGCGTGGGCGCCCGGGCTGGATCGGGCCAGGGATAGGCCTCGAACGCGTCCCACGTGGTGATCGGCCCGGTGTGCTCGTTGACGAACGTCCGCCCGCCTTCGCGCTTCAGCGCAGCCGTGTCGGTCGTGGTCACGTGCCGCAGCGGCATGGCCATCCCGTCCAGGCCGACGCGGACGTAGTCGTACCCGAGGAAGGTTTGCAGGGCCATCTCCCGCCGGCAGTCGAAGAACGGGTCGTCCTCGTCCAGCCCCGCCAGGACGTCGTACCGCCGGCAGATCTCGTCCTGCACCTCAACGTCCAACAGGAGCTCGATGAAGTGGACCCGCCGCGGCGTGCCCTCGCGTAGGATGCACCGGACAAACCCCTGCCAGTCCGGCGTGACATCGACCGAAAACGGGCTCGTCGTCATGCGCCACCGCTCCCAAGCCCAACCCACATCCACCGTAGGGTCCGCCGTGCGGACCCTATCTATGAGTGCCCATGATTATGGGTGCGCGTAGCGCGCCCGGCAAGGCTTGGCCATGGTCCGCGGCAACGGGACCACGCGTCGCGTTACCCTGCTCGGGATTTCCCCTTCCCAAGGGCGAACTCCTGGGCTACTCTCAAACGTCCCTACGGGAGTGGCAGGAGGCATACAACGCGAGACGGTGTGCCCGCAAGACGGGGTGTTGATCGATGAAGGCGATACGTGCGGATGGGCCATTTGAGGTGGCGGTGGTCGAGGTGCCCGAACCGTCGGCGCGGCCGGGGTGGGTGTTGCTACGCGTTCGGGCGGTGGGGATCTGCGGGACGGACGTGCACGGGTATCGTGGGCTGCATCCGTTCATGACGTATCCGCGGGTGCTGGGGCACGAGCTGTCGGGTGAGATTCTCGAGATCGACGCGGCCGACGCCGACGCGACGGGGTTGGCGGTGGGCGATCACGTCGCGGTCGAGCCGTATTTCCATTGCGGTGAGTGTCACATGTGTCGGGCCGGTCGGAGCAATGCATGCCTGAACCTGGAGGTGCTGGGCGTGCACTGCGAGGGGGGCATGTGCGAGCGGTTGGCCGTGCCGGCCGGCAAGATCGTCAGACCGCCGCAACCGCTGGCGGACGAGGTGTTGGCGTTGGTCGAGCCGCTCAGCATCGGCGCGAACGCGGTGCGTCGCGCGCGGGTGGCGTCGGGCGAGTCGGTGGCCGTCATCGGCGCCGGGCCGATTGGGATCTCGGCCATGTTGATGGCGCGGTTGGCCGGAGCGCGCGTCGCGGTGATCGACCTCGAGCCGACACGGTTGGCGCGTGCGGCGAAGATGGGCGCGGCGATGACGATCCAGCCGCAGGAGGTGGACGCGGGCGCGGCGCTTTTCGAGTTCGGAGACGGGCTCGGTCCGGACGTCGTGATCGAGGCGGTCGGCCTGCCGCTGACGATCGGCCAGGCCATCGAGTGGGTCCGCGCCGGCGGGCGGGTGGCCATCGTCGGGCAGAGCGGCAGCGGCAAG
>CAYOGX010001227.1:0-1788 GCA_964403235.1 uncultured Planctomycetales bacterium
TCACTGCATGCCGGGCTACCTTTCCCAGCGGGTCGCTTGCCGCGGCGGCCAACCGATCCGCCTGTTTGCTCTATTGATTGGATGTATGATATCAGGCGAAGTACTTCAGGTCAAGCAGCGTTTGCGGCGCGGGGAAGGGTGCCGGGCTGTCATCCGCCCATGGGATCTGACACGATCGCTAGTACCTGTAGTCCAACACGGCGTCGCGCATGGCCAGGAAGTTCTCCAGCGGCACGGCGTCCTGGAGTTCGGTGCTCGACCCGACCATGATCCTGCCTTCGGCGGCATCGAGTGCACGGGTGACGGCATCGGTTACCTGCTGGGGCTTGCCGAAGGGCAGCAGGTGCGAGACGTCAATGCCGCCGGCCAGCCAGAGCGCCGGGTGGCGGCGGTGGATCTCGGCGATATCCATGCCGGCCAGCACCTCGATCGGGTTCAGCCCGTCGATGCCGGACTCGACCAGCCGGTCCAGGATCCCCATCAGGTTGCCGTCGGAGTGGAACAGCACGCGGATGCCCCTGGCGTGCCAGGCCTCGATCACTCGGGCCAGGCGGCCGAAGTAGTGCCGCTCGAACCACGCCGGGCTGAAGACGGGGCCGGACGTGTACGCGATGTCGTCCCCGACGAAGACCGCATCCATGCCGTGGTCGTCGGGGATATTCGCGATCCACGCCTCGGCCGCGAGGGTCCGGCACTCGAGCAGGTCGTCGACGACGCCGGGGCAATCGGCGAGACAGTAGCTGAACTGCTCGAGTCCGACCTCGCCGAACAGGCCCATCAGTTCGACGCCGCGCCCACCGGGGACGAAGAACACCTCGCCCAGCCGCCGGCGGTGGTCGTCGATCGACGCCAGCCAGGAGGCCATCTCCGCGTGCCTCCGCGGCGTCCAGGCCGGATCGAAGGCAGCGATCTCCGTGCGCTTCGCCGCGGCGTAGTCGTCCGAACTGCCGTAGCGGACGGGCTCCGTCCAGGCCGTCCACCGGTAGACCTTCCTCGAGCGCCCGTCGGGCAGCGCGGCCGTGTGCTCGCGGTCCGGCAGGCGGACGACCGGCCGGGTTGCGTCGACGGCGGGCTCGTATGCCGCGAAAACCACCTCCCGAGCATTCTCGACGGTAAGTGTTCGACCGGTGAAGTGACGGATGACCGCGTCGTTGCGGATCAACTCGAACAAGGGCGCCCGGTCGGGCGTCCTGCCGTGGATGACGTCTCGAACGCGTTGGAGGGAGCCTCTCATGATCGGGTCGTGTTCCGGGCACGTTGGCGGTGCGGGGCGCAGCGGACAGATGAGATGTTATCGCTCAGGTCCCTTTCCGCCGAAGCAGCACCGTTGTCCGTCGGTCGTACTGAGGAACACGTTCCCGTCCGCCGCGATGAGACCGTCGAAGACGGGCGGGGTTTCGCGTTGCGTCTTGTGGGCCATCTTGGCGTCGCGCGCGGAGACCATTCACAGAGCGCGCCGCTTGGAGTATGCCGCAGACCCTCTTGCTCAGTTCGAGGTAGGCCTTGCTGCTGAGGTGGCCGTTGTTGTCGGTCCAGGCCCAGGCCTTGAAGTTCTTCTCGTTCGAGCCCAAATCGAGGTCGAGCAGATGGGCATTGGGGTCTACTTTCGCGACCTCGACCTGGGCGTTCAGGATTGGCGTAAAGCGATCGTCCCCGTGTTGGAACAAGTGCTTTCGGACGAAGATCCGCAAGTCCGGCATCCCGGCGTCTTGGCGAAACGCGGCGAACAGCGCCCGCAGGTTCTTTCCGTAATCGTTCGCTTTGGGTCGATCCGACTCGCCTTGATCC
>CAYOGX010001228.1:0-1786 GCA_964403235.1 uncultured Planctomycetales bacterium
TGCTCGAACCACGCACCTTGATCCCGGCCCGCGTGCCAAGATCCATGGAGGCTGTGAAGTCGGTCCAGCCGTCCTCCTGTGTCTCGTACAGCCCGATGAAAGAGTTCTCGAAGAAGTTGTCCGGCACGCCGCCGCCGACGAACGTATCGATGATCAGCACCGGCAGATCGGAGGAGTAATTCAGCAGGCCGGTGTCAAGCTTCACGTAGGTTTCACTGGTAATCAGGCTGGGCACCTCGCCCAGCTCGTATGCCCTGGCCCGCACCTGCGTGGTTGCCGAAACGCTCAGCGGCCCGGAATAGATGGGCGACGCCTCGGTCGGCTCCGCGCCATTGGTCGTGTAGTGAATCACCGCGCTGGGCGATTCGGCGGTCAGTTCGACGCTGATCGACGGCTCGGTGAACAGACCGCTCGGCCGGGAGAACGCCACGCTGGCGATCGGCGCGTGAAGGCTCGGGTCGTTTTCCGTGCCCGGCGTGGGGTTGCCGAAGTATCGAGGCGCCGATGCCTCGCTGCCGGCGATCAGCTTGGGCTGGACAAGAAAGTCGCCGTCGGCCGCGGCGAAGTTCAGACCGTGGATCGCCAGCACGTTGGTGCCCGAGTGAATCAGGTCCAGCCGATCGCTGATGTCGATGTCTTCGTAAACCACGGCCAGCAGGTCCGGATGCTCGGCGGTCGCTGCCGAATCGTATGCTAGCGTACCGGGCGCGTTGCGGCTTGCCACTTCCACTCCGTTGAGATAGGCCACGAACCCGTCGTCGTACTTCATGCTCAACGTCAGCGTGTCATACTCCGACAGATCGGCGCCCTGAAACTCGATGCGCGTCCACAGCGAGGCGTTTGCGCCGTGCATCACTTCGCCCACGTCGGTTCCGATGATGTCGTCGAAGTCCTGCTGACTGTCGCTGAAGCCGATGCCCGTGATCGTTGGAACGACCTCTCCGAAGGGCACGATCAAGCCGGGATTCTGCACACCCTTGCTCGGATCGTTGCTGCGCACGAAATCGGTGGCCGTATCGGTGTCGACGTCGCCGCCGCGACTGATCGCATCGCGCGGGCCGAAAACGCCGCTGAAAGAGACGTCGTCGACGGCCAGCGGATTGTCGGAAACGCCGTTATCGTTCTGGTCGTGCCAGGTGATGTAGAAGGTCTGTCCCGCGGGAATGGGTGTCGTCGGCGTGAAGGTGGCGATGATCGTCTCCCGGTTGTCCGGGTGGTTGCCGTCCAACGCCGAGTTCTGGGCGTTTTGCTGTGGGGCCTCGAAGTCGAATTCGACGCCCATATATGTGAAGTTGCTGCCGGGTTCGGTGCTGTACCACAGCGTGAGTTGCTGGACCGGGCTGGGGCCCCCGTCCCAGTCGCGCCACTGCTCGCCGGTGTAGCCCAGCGTGAACTCCGTGATGTCGGAGCCCGTGTCGTTGGTGATCGCCACTTGCAGTGCGCGGTCGCCGGTGCCGGTGGTAGGCAAGTGTCCGACGGCGCGGTCGGCGTCGCCGGTGGACCCGTAGTTGTAGCTGCGGCCCTTAATCGTGGACGACCCGTTGTCCACGTATAGCGTCTCATCGTTGGGCGCGGTGCCCGGTGGCAGGCGATTCTGCGTAGAAGCGTACTTTCCGGCGCTCCAGCCCGTCGGCGGCGCCGTACCGGCGGGCCCCATCGAATCGAAGTCTTCGGTATATGTCCCGCCGGTGTACGAGATCAGACCGCCCCCGTCCCCTCCTTCTCCGCCTCCTCCGGTACCCGGCTGGGCACCGTCGCCGCTCCACTGGTCGCCCACGCTGATGTC
>CAYOGX010001229.1:0-1785 GCA_964403235.1 uncultured Planctomycetales bacterium
CGGCCGGGCCACGTCTCGCGCTTGTTCCTGGCGGGTTTCGCGCCATTGCGGGCCGTTGCACGTCAGCCTGCCCGTCAGAACGGTCCGACCGTCGACCTTGACATGCAACACGCCCGTCGGTCCACAATCGACCCGGACGTCCCCTTGTGGCAGAACGCCAACGACAACCGCCAGCCAGGTAACTGTCATGCCCATCATCACCACCTCGCCACATCCGAGGCCCGCAGGATAGCCCGCGCCCAACGCCGTGACAACGCTGGCGTCGAGTTCCCTACCCGTTTCGGGTTGCAACGGCGCGACCCGATGCTACGCTCGGTCATCGCGATGCCGAGCGACGCGTCATTTTGGGAAGACCCGGCCCAGGTGCAGCGGTTCGCCGCCCTCGAGCCCGACGAGCTGTTGCTGGACCTGCTGGTTGAATTGCGCGGGGCGGCTCCTTTTGTCGTACTGGACCTTGGTTGCGCGGCCGGGCGGAACAGCGAGGCCCTGGTCTGCGCAAGTTGCCGTGTCTTGGCCGTCGACCTGTCGGCCGCCATGACGCACGTCACGCGCGATCGTCTCGCCCGGCTCGATGCATCCTCATCGGGCCGTTCGATGGTGGTCCGCGGTCGCTTCGACCAGATTCCGGTGTCGAGCGGCTCTGTAGACCTGGTGGTGGCCGTCGGCATTTACGTCCAGGCGAACGCCGACGCCGAACTCCGGGCCGGCCTGGCCGAGACCCATCGCGTCCTCAAACCAAACGGCCGCGTCTTCGTCTCGATGTGGTCCACACAGACGCTGCCGCCCGGTGCCCGACGCGTCGAGGGCGAGCAATTCATCTACGCGGCCGAACCCGGCCAGACCAAGTGCCGCCTCGACCGCGATGAACTGGTCGACCTGATGGCCGAGGCCGGCATGTCGCTCGACCGCCCCATCACGGAACGGCACCCCGTCCGCGACGGCAAGCCGCACGTCGCCCTTGTCGGTGTCTTCGTCAAGCAGTGATTGTCAGGAAAGCGATGGCCCGGCCGGGCGCGGTCTACCAGCCGATCGCGCGGATCACGACCAGATCGACGAGCAGGGCGATGATGAGAGCGGCCGTCAGCTTGAACCAGATCGGCCAGCGCTCGGGATGCACCAACGTGGTGAGGGGATCGGGCTGCTGGACGTTGAGGGAGTCGGGCTGCCCGGTTTCCCGTTGGGCCTGGGCGATCAGCATGCTGGCCTCAAACGGCCCCAGTCCGGTCTGGGCGGCGTAGCGCATTAGCTTGCGTCGCCGACCGTAGGGCAGCGGGCCCTTCGCCAGCTCATCGGCCACCATCCGCTTGAAGATCTGACGAAGCTCCAGCTTGGTGAAACGCGCTGGCGTGCGAGCCTGGGACTGCGCTTTTGAACGCGCATCGTCAAGATGAACTGAGGGTTCAGGCATTCTCCCACCTCCACGTCAAAAGCATAGGCCGGTCGGCGGGAAAATCCACCTCCAGCGCCATTACAGGTGACGAATTCTTGGACGCAACCCCAATGCCATGCCCTCCGGCCAGGGGCAACCGATCGAGCGCGCCAGGGGGGCACATTATCGGTCGGGTTGGGCGCCGTGGGTGCTATACTCATGTCCCCGGATCCTGCCGGACGTTGTGGTAGCCGGGACTACGCGGAGCTTGCCTTGACAGGATGCAACGACAGCCGGGACGGTCCAACACGTCGCACACGATCGCTCGGCCCGTGGCTTGGCGTCGTCATGATACTTGCGATTCACTAGCTGCTGGCGATGTCGAGCGTCCGTGACAAATCGACGACGTTCGACGA
>CAYOGX010001230.1:0-1782 GCA_964403235.1 uncultured Planctomycetales bacterium
CCGGTGGATGGTGGACGCTTGGGTTTCATGTCGGTTTGGGGAGTTCCCTGTTGATGTATCGTTGCGGCTTCGTTTCTCCGCGCTCGGGTCACATCACCGGTCGGCCGACTCGTCGAGCAGTCGCTCGAACCACGCCCGCCACGCGGCCGGCCCTTCGTCGACGAACCGGGCGATCGATTCGTCGCTGCACAATCGAGCGAACAGCCGGCTGCGATCGGGTTGGTGGCTGACCCGCGCCTTGACGACGGGTCGGATCCGCCGCAGTTCCTCGGCCAGCTCGCCATGGGCGTCTTGCACGACCCGCTCGATGCGTTTGCGAATGGTGGCGGCTAGTTCGGGGCTTGCCCCGCCCGTGCCGACGGCGATCTGGATCGGCCCACGGTGTACGACGGCGGGCACGTAAAAGTCGCAATGCTCCGGATCGTCGGCCACGTTGACCAGCGCGCCGACGGCCCGCGCGTCGGCGGCCGCCCGCGCGTTCACGCGGCGGTCGTCCGTGCAAATCATCACCAACCTCGCCCCAGCCAACAACGCGGGACGGTATGGCTCGACGTGCCGGGTGAGGTCGTCACGGGCCAGCAGCTCGTCGTCGAACTCCGGGCTGATCGCGTGGACCTCAGCCCCGGCCTGGCGAAGCGCCGCCACCTTGCGCGCCGCTACCTTGCCGCCGCCGACCACCACGCACTTCAGCCCGTCCAGAACCAGTTGGACCGAATAGGGCATTGCCGATTCCCCGGGCCGTGCCGACCGGCCCTGCACCATTATGAACCGAACCGGCCTGATCTCAACATCAACCTTCGGCGTCCGCCGGGTCGACCGTTACGGTCTGCGGTCATACGGTCCGCCGCGAGAGACGAACCTGCCCCCTTCTTGTGATCTACTGTGTTTGAACGGCCTCGGTGACGGGGAAGTCCGCCGCGATCCACGCGGTGATGCCGCCCGTCATGTCGTACAGGTGGCCGAAGCAGCCCCGGTTCATGATGTCGGCGGCCTGGCCGCTGCGGGCGCCGGCTGCGCAGTAGACCAGGTACGTGTTATTCCTGTCCAAGTTGCCGACGTCGTCGCTGAAGGTTTCGGACGTGACGTCGAGGTTGATGGCGCCTTCGATGTGGCCGCTGTCGTATTCTGTCTGGGTGCGTACGTCGAGGATGACGAAATTCGCGTTGCCCTCGTTGGCCTGGATCAGGTCATACGCCTCCCCAACGGTGACGCCCTGAGCGCCCGGCTTCAGCGCGCAGACGTCCGTGCAGCATCCGCCCACGGACACCGACGCGAGCACGACCAGTCCCAACGACACGACGGCCACCAGCGGCAGTGATTTCCTTGTCCTCACGTCGCGTTCCTCCTGAGCCCGAGAATCTCCTAGTATGTTCGTACGCGGTCATCCTATCAGGACGATTCCCCTGGAAACAAGATCCATTCCAGTACTCGCGAGACGGGCAAGGTGCGGTACGCGGATCTTCCGTCGAATTCGTGGTATGCTGTCGCCGTCTCGGCGATCACCGTTGCGGGTTTGGCGTACGCGACTAGCGGAGGACGCGCCCATGACGCGTTTTTGTGTGTCGATCGTCGGTGTGATGCTGCCAATCCAGGCGCGGCCTGGTCTGGCATGGGCCGGGCAGCGCGATCCCATGCTGCCGACGACCACGCCGCCGATCGTCTACGTCATCAACTACACGGGCGACTACTTCACCAAGCCCAAGACCATCGAACGGTTCCGGGCCGCACCGCCCGACCTGCTGCACGTCGGCAAGGCCGTGCCCATCTCGCACCATTGGGGAC
>CAYOGX010001231.1:0-1780 GCA_964403235.1 uncultured Planctomycetales bacterium
TCGGCGTGGAGCTCGTGCTGAACTCGGCGAACCTGAACCTGGTGGCCTTCAACCGGTACCAGGCGGGCAGCTACGGACCCGGCCACGTGTTGATGGACGGCCAGATGTTCGCGCTGTTTGTGATCGTCCTGGCCGCGGCCGAGGCCGCCGTTGCCATCGCCATCTTCATGAACTTCTACAACAGCATCGGCAGCGTCGATGTGGATCAGGCATCCAGGTTGCGGGGTTAACGGCATGGTCGCCCACGCCATTGAAAGCCTGTTGGTCCTCGGCGTGCTGATGCCGCTGTTGGGCTTCGTCTTCCTGTGTTTCTTCGGAGCCAGGCTGGGCAAGCCGCGCAGCGCCTACGTCGCCGTGGGATGCGTTTTCGTCAGCACCTTCCTCGCAGTGTTGGCGCTGATCGGCTGGGCCTTCGTCGACCTGCCCAACCTGGCCGCGCTCAACACCTGGCAGTACCACTGGGCCGATCTGGGCTCGATCCCCATCATGGTAGGCGTCCAGCTCGATTCCCTCACGCTGATCATGTTCTTCATGGTCGCGTTCGTCTCGGCCTGCATCTTCGTGTTCAGCATGGGCTACATGGCCGGACACAGCGACGAGATCGACGGCAAGAGCGAGTACCACCGCTTCTTCACGTACCTGTGCCTGTTCTGCTTTAGCATGCTCGGTCTGGTGGTCAGCAACAATATCCTGTTCCTGTTCATCTTCTGGGAGCTGGTGGGGCTGTGCTCGTATCTCCTGATCGGCTTTTATTTCCACAAGAAATCCGCCAGCAACGCGGCGATCAAGGCCTTCGTGACCAACCGCGTCGGCGACTTCGGGTTCCTGATCGGCCTGATGCTGGTGGTGTATTACCTGAGGGACTTCACGCTCGACGGTGCGGCCGACGTGTTCCGCGTGTACCACGACACGGGCCACCCGATGTTCACCGAGACCTTCTGTGGCGTGACGATCGCCACGTGGATGGGCATCTGCCTGTTCTGCGGTGCGGTGGGCAAGAGCGCGCAGTTCCCGTTGCACGTCTGGCTGCCCGACGCGATGGAGGGTCCCACGCCCGTCAGCGCCCTGATCCACGCGGCCACCATGGTGGCGGCCGGCGTGTACCTGGTCGCCCGCATCTTCAGGCTGCTGACGCCCGATGCACAGCTTGTGGTCGCCGTCATCGGCGCGATCACGCTCGCCCTGGCGGCCGTGATCGCCATCGTCCAAACCGACATCAAGAAGGTGCTCGCCTACAGCACGGTCAGCCAGCTCGGGTACATGATCTTCGGCATGGGCGTCGGCGCGTGGATCGGCGCGCTGTTCCACCTGCTCGCTCATGCGTTCTTCAAGGCGCTGCTGTTCCTCGGCAGCGGGCAGGTCATCGAGGGCTGCCACCACGAGCAGGACATCACGAAGCTGGGCGGCCTGCGGCGCAAGATGCCCGCCACCTGCTGGACGTTCTTCATCGCGGTGCTGGCCATCAGCGGCGTGGGCCTGCCCCTGCTCAATACGATCCCCTTCACCGGGCTGGGGGGGTACTACAGCAAGGACGAGATCCTGGCCGTGGCGTACTGGCGCGCAAACCCCGGTCCGCATGGTGTTGCCGAGGCACCGCATGAAACCCCACATCACGCCGAAACGGTGACCGACGCTTTGCCTGGTCACGACGCGGTGGCTGCAGCGATCGAGGGGCACCGACCTGGCAACGGGTGGAACGTCCATCGAATCCTGTTCTGGGTCGCGGCCGTCATTGCCTATGTCACGCCGTTCTACATGCTGCGCGTCTGGTGGCTGACGT
>CAYOGX010001232.1:0-1779 GCA_964403235.1 uncultured Planctomycetales bacterium
CGTCCCCCAGGGATTATTGCTCGTGGCCCCGACGCAAGGTGCCCGCACACCATGTCACCTGGCCAGATAGGCCGTTTCCGGATGTCGTACCTTGCGGCGGCGGTCCGGATAGACCATCATCCAGCCTGGCCCCTGCCGTTTTGAGTTGCCTGGCCCGCGGGACGGTGACGATGCGATTCGGCAAGCGTGCTTGTACTGGCTTGAAGGTCAGCGTGGTCATGGCATCAGCGGTGACGGCGTCGGGCTGCCATCGGGAGCAGGACGCGTTGCGGATCACCTGGGATCAGGACATCTTGACGATCCAGTCGGACCGCCTGCCCGGCGGGCAGGTCCAGGTCTGGTACCTCGAGGCGTTCTGCCGCCGGGGCAGCACCGACCGCGACTGGCGCCGGACCGTCATCCCGTTCAAGACCAAGCTGGTCGCCGCTGATCCGGCAGGGTGGTGGGTGAAGCTCGAGACCGTCGTGGACGGCAAGGTCCATGTGAGCCACGACATCCGCAGCCGGGCGGACGAGGTCGAGTTCCAACTGGAGCTCGTAAACAACAGCGCCGAAGCGGTGGACATCGAATGGGCCCAGCCGTGCATGCGTGTGGGTACGTTCACCGGCTGCGGACAGGACGACTACTTCACCAAGTGCTTCCTCTTCACCGACCAGGGCCTGGTGCGGATGCACGAGACGCATCGCGAGACCCGTGCCCGCTACATGCCGGGCCAGGTCTACGTCCCGCCCGGGATCGACCTGAACGACGTGAACCCGCGCCCGATCAGCAAGACGCGTCCGGTCAACGGGCTGGTCGGCTGCTTCTCGGCCGACGAGCGGCTGATCCTCGCGATGGCGTGGGATCGCACGCAGGAGCTGTTTCAGGGCGTGATCGTGTGCATTCACAACGACTTCCACATCGGCGGGTTGAAGGCGGGCGAGCGAAAGCGCCTGCGAGGCAAGATCTACATCGTCCCCAACGACGTCGAGAAGCTGCTTGAGCGGTACCAGCGCGATTTCCCGACCACCGGCCAGCCGGAGTTCGACGGACGTTCGGAGTAGACCAGGTCCTCGGAAACACGCTTCCCCATGGAGCAGCGATCAGAGCCCCAAGCGCTAGCGCGGGGTCAGTGCGGGGTCAAAGAGACCCGTCGCCTGCGCTCCGGCCTCAGATGAGCGGCGGGTGCTCCGTCCCCCACGCCAAGCGTCGACGATGCGAGGACGTGTCATCGCGGTCGGCCATCGGGTATTATGGACAAGAAGGAGGGCGACCTTCGTCCGCGGGGTCCCAATGACGACCGCCACGCATCGCTGGCCCTGCACGCCCCCCGCCGGCTTGCTGGAGGAGGTCTCCATGTCGCGTACCAGAGCCTTGTCCATTTTGTTGTTCTTGCTGGCCATGACGTCGCCCCTCAAGGGAGACGACCCCAAGCCCGCTGACCTGGTTGACCTGGCACAGATCAAGGCGCTGACGTTGATCGACTTGGCGTGGCAGGAAGAGAGTCGCCAACAGATCGGCGACGTGCTGGTGATCGGCGGTTCCTGGACGGGCCCCCACTTCGTCGGCTACAACGCCAACTTCGAGGAGGTCGAGATCGATCTGACCGAGTACGCCACGATCTTCCTGCCCGTCACGGAGCCCCCGGGCACCGAGATCCATCAGGTGGTGTCGGCCATGCACACGGAGTCCGGCGCCCAGGTCGACTGCGGCAGTTGCCGTTTGCTGGCTGGCGCTCTTCCGATCGCCTTCCTCAACCACGGCGAGAAGGCCCAGGATTGGCTGTCGCTCGGCTTCAGC
>CAYOGX010001233.1:0-1774 GCA_964403235.1 uncultured Planctomycetales bacterium
ACGCGCACAATACAATCGTCCTGTGCCTCGCGGAGCTGGGGGTGCTGGGCACAGCGGCCTTTACGGCCATCCTGTGTGTCGTGTGCCTGCAGATCCATCGGCTCAAACGGATCGTCTTGAGCACCCCGCGGCTTCAGGCGCTTTCGGTCGATATTTTCGCCCTCGAAACGTCTATCATCATGTTCATGGTGGGCGGGATGACGGTCAGTCGGTTCTACTGCGAGATGCTGTGGTGCCTGCTGGCGCTGCCGATCTGTCTGGAACGCGCCGTGGCGTTCGAGCTACGCCACCCGACGCAAGAGCACAAGCGCCGCAAGGCACGAAGCGGTCTTGGTCGGCGACGCGTGGCCAAGGAGGCGTCCAAGGCCACCTCCGTACGAGCGCTCGCTTCTGCGAAACGCGCATTGGACCTCGTCGGCCTCAGCGGTGACCAGACGTCTGTTCCCGACGGTCATGATCAGAACGTGACCTCGGCCGGAACTGCCGACCGCGTGGGCGACCCGACTGGCCCGAAAGCCGCGGCCGCACCAACGGGCGTGGCCCGAGCGCCCCGGAGCGGTGCGGGCGATACGAGGGGTGACGTCACCGAGATCGCCGCTGGCCGCAACCATGCCGTGGCGCTGCGCTCGGACCAAACCGTTTGGTGTTGGGGCACCAATCTTGAAGGACAGCTGGGCGATGGGACCTACGAGTCGCGGTCGGCTCCGGTGCAGGCCGTTGGGCTTTCCGACGTTGTCGCTATCGCTGCGGGGGGGTTCCATACCCTCGCCCTTCGCTCGGACGGCACGGTATGGGCGTGGGGGGACAACCTGTTTGGCCAACTGGGCGACGGCACGCAGGAGGATCGGGCCACGCCCGTGCAGGTGGAGGGGCTTTCGGAGGTGGCGGCTATCGACGCGGGAACCTACTGTAGTTTCGCGGTTCAGTCCGACGGGACGGGTTGGGTCTGGGGAAGTTGTTGCCTACCGGGCGATCAGGCGCCCGAGGAGCGGTGGACGCCGGTCCGGATCCCCGGCCTGGTTGATTTCGACTGGCTGTCCGGCGAAGACACGTGCGCGTTTGCCCTACGGTCCGACGGATCCGTGTGGGGATGGGGATCGAATGGTGCCGGGCAGCTCGAGGACGGAGCATTCGGCGGGGACGGGACACCGATGACACCGATGCAGATAACGGGGTTGTCAGAGGTGGTCCATCTGGTGCATGAGAACGACTACACTGCGGCGATCCGCTCGGACGGCAGCGTCTGGACGTGGGGCCCCAATCATAGGGGGCCATCTGAGGGCGGCACGACCGATTCATCCTCGACGCCCGCCGAGATGCCGGGCATCTCCGACGTCATTGACGTGGCTGCAGGGAGCTGGCACACGGTCGCGCTCCAGTCGGATGGCAGCGTGTGGGCCTGGGGAACGAACGATGACGGCCAGCTCGGTGACGGCACGACCCACTATCGCCGCGCCCCGGTGCGCGTACCCGGTCTTTCCGACATCTCCGCCGTCTCCGCCGGTGAGACGCACACCGTCGCGCTCCAATCGAACGGCAGGGTTTGGGTGTGGGGAACCAATGCGGGTTTGGATGACGAAGCGGAGGAGCGCGCCTGCAATCCCGTCTTGGTCCTCTGGCCGGAGCAGGTCACTTGTGCGTAGCCGCGTCCACTCTGGCTGGCATGCGTTTCAGGCGGCCGGTGCGGTCGTGGTGGTTGCGGTGGGCTTGGGCAATCGGCCCAATGCCTTTCGGGCCTCGTCGGCCAGGGCCTTGTCCTTCGAGGCCCCGGCGA
>CAYOGX010001234.1:0-1765 GCA_964403235.1 uncultured Planctomycetales bacterium
GTGGTGGTCAGCGTCGCGTCGGCCCCCAGGTAGTAGGTGCGTGGCGTCGCTGCGGGGGGCCAGGTGTCGGCGGCCTTCCACGTCTCCTCGCCCATGGTGTAGTAGTGGACGGGCTTGTCGTTCTCGATCGAGGTATCGGTGCCCCTCAGGTGGACCTCGAAGAACCGCAGCAGCTCGGCCTTCATGTCGAACCGCGTCGGACCGGCCGCGAACGGGCTGCAATTGTTGTCGCCGCCGTGGTCCCACGGGCCCAGGATCAGGCGGTTCTTCGAGCCCGTCAGCGTCAGGTGGCGTTTGATGGCTGCGTGTTGGTAGCCGCCGTCGAACCACCCGCTGTAGCCGTAGACGGCCGTGCCCGAAGCGTCCAAATCCTTCACGAAGCTGTGCGGGCTGAACGAATCGGCACTCAGCGTCCAGTCGTAGGGCGCCCGATCGTCGCGGAACGAGAACCGCAGGGCCGAGCCGTGGACGTCCCAGTTGTAGATGTGCGATCGGGTGGCCGCAGCCAGCATCGATCCGTCGCGGTCGGCGTCGACGGGCCGAACGCCCCGCAGCGCCAGCCCGACCAGCGGGCCCCCGAACTCGTAGGCCAGGTCGGGGATCGTGTTGCGGTCGAGCTGCTGGTTGAATCGGCCCCACCCCTCCGTGAACCACGTCAGATGGATCCCGCCGGGATAGGCGATGTCGGTGTAGACGTCGAACAGCGAGAACAGCGGCGCCGCCGCCTTGACGGCCGGATGCTTGTTGACGGCCAGAAACTCCGCCGTCGTGCCGTCGTACGAGATGCCGACCGAGCCTACTCTGCCATTGGACCACGGCTGGCGGATGATCCAGTCGACGATGTCGGCCCCGTCCTTGATCTCGTCGGCGGACCAGCAGCACGGCCGCGTGCCGAACGACGCGCCCGACCCGCGGGCGTCCGTCACGATCAGCGCGTATCCGCGGGTGACGAAGAACGCCGTCGTCCCGCCGTACGGCGGGGCATCCTGGAACAGGTTGTAGGGGAAGTGGTACGCCATCGACCGCCAGTAGCGCGTCTGCCTCAACAGCGTCGGGAGCCGCTCGGCCGACCCGAGCCCGGTGGGCAGGTACAGATCGATGGCGATCTTGCACCCGTCGCGCATCGTCACGTACCGACTGGTCCGCACCACGCCCTTGTAACGAGCGGGGAACTGAGCCCGAACCTGTTCCTGATCGTACCAGGCCGCGTCCGAGGGTCCCACCTGCGGCCCAACGCACCCACCCGACACGAAGATCCCGACGACGGCTAGCGGCAACCATCGAACCAGCCCACGCAGACCACCATTCCTGTTGGCGTTTCTCATGACAACGGACCTCCGACGATGAGATGACCGATCCCGACAGGTCCGGCGAGTGTACCCGCATCGCGGAGTCCGACACAAGGGACACCGGCGTTTGAGATCGAGGCCCTGCGAAGCGCGGTCAGCAGGGCCTGTCGCGGCAGCTCTGTCGATGAGCTGTTCGCAGACGGGCGTCAGGTGCGACGACGGGTGTCCGTCGCTGTTGAGCAGCGGCAAAGCCCTGGCCTGGCCGGCCCGAGGCCGAACATCCGAACGTACTCGTCGAAGGATCGCCCCCAAGGTGCGACCTTATCAGCTTCGGGCTTACGGGCACTGCTCCGGTTCGGACGGACAGTGTGCTTGCACCCATCCGGTCAGATGGGCGAGGCTCTCGGTCGCCTTTTCGCGCGGCCTGACCTCGATGCAGTACTCCAGCACGTCGGCCTCAGCCAGCCGCGGCAGAT
>CAYOGX010001235.1:0-1763 GCA_964403235.1 uncultured Planctomycetales bacterium
ACCGAACAAAAACGTCACGGGGGCACCGACATATCTTGTCGAGCCTTGCATAGCCAATGAACGGAGGGCGACCAACGCTGCCGCCTTCTCGAAACACAACGGCGCGTCGGTGAGTCGGCCTTCGGCCAGGGCCAGGTTGCCGAACGTGACGTAGAGGCCCGGATAGCGCGGCTCGTCGACGGCCGCCTGTTCCAGGTGGGCGCGCCCCTCGGGGATGCGACGGGCCGACAGGAAGAGCCGGGCGAGCATCAGGCGCGGGGGCGGAAGGTTCGCTTGTGCCTTCTTGGCCGACTGGAGCAACTCGAAGCACTTGTCATGCTGGCCCGCCTGGAACTGCTTCGATGCCTCGCGGAGCGTATCGGCGACTTGGTTGGTTCCCTCGTTCGAGCGGATTTCGGGGACCAGCGTCCGGAGCGGCGGGATTTGGATGGCCGCCCGGGCAAGGGCGGCCTGCGACAACAGCAGCAAGCAGGCGTTCCATTCACTTCTGCGACTGAACATCGTCCCCGTCCCAGAACCTGTCCTCCGACGAGCCACGCGTCCACGCGTCAATCCCGCCGCCGCAAACGGCACACCGCCATCCCCAACACGCCGAGCAGCCCCCAGACGGCCAGGCTGGCGGGCTCGGGGACGACGTTCGCTTGAAACGAGCCGTACGCGAACCCGCCGTCGCCGTCGGAGATCCTCAGGTACACGTCGTATAGGCCTTGGCCCATGTACGTCCACGACCCGCTCTGGCCCGTGAAATCGACGTCGAATACGCTGCCGTCGTAATCGAAGTCCCACTCGAACAGGAGCGAATCACCGCCCGGGTCCGTAGCGCTTGCGAAGAAGTTGAACGCGCTGCCCACCCACACGGTGAGGTCGGACGTCAACCCCGTGAGGATGGGGTCGAGGTTGTTGACGGTCACGTAGCGAGTGAGCGAAGTGAAGGTATCATCGTCGTCGACTCGGCCCACGACGCCGAAGGTGTCCGTGCCCCCGTTGTGTTCGTTGAACACGAGGTCGACGTCCGACCCGGAGATGCCGTTTATTGAGTAGCTCAAGGGATCGGCCGGGTCGGTGGCGGCCAGCAGCGCCCTGACCGACTCGCCTTCGTTGATCGTGATGTTCCCGGCGACTCCGTCGAGCGTGAACGAGGTGATCGTGGGGGCGACGTTGAGCACCGTCACGGTTCTCGTGAGTGTCCTGCTGGTCTCGTCGTCCTCCACCCTCCCCCGAACCGTGAAGGAACCGTCCTGTGTGTATGTGCCGATGCCCACGGTGTTCGAGTTTCGAGTCCCAATGTCCCTGTCGTCCGAGCCCAGGAACACCGTCCCGTTGGGGGTCAGTTCCGCGTAGAAGTCCAGGTTATCGTAGATCCCCGGATCGGTCGCTTTCATGTAGGCCGAGACGCTGTCTCCCTCGTTAATCGTGATGTTCCCATTGGTTCCGTTCAGCCGCAGCTCAGTGACCGTCGGCGCCACGTTGTTCACTTTGTACCGAATGGTGTCATACGAGTTCGCGCCGTCACTGTCTGTGGCGCGGTTCGTGCCCGTGTTCACGTACGACCCGTTGGTGTCCTGAAAGTATTGGGTCGTGACTAAGTTGGATTGGCGCCACTGAGTCGTGTTGGTTGTGATCGTTCCGGCCCATTTCCCGTCGACGGTAAACGTGATATCGTCGAAGTACCCAGGGTCTTTCGCGTTCATGTAGCGTTCGATCGAGTCTCCTTCGTTGATGGTGATGTTGTTCGCCGTGTAGGAGCCGACCCCCGATTTTCT
>CAYOGX010001236.1:0-1762 GCA_964403235.1 uncultured Planctomycetales bacterium
CCGCGGCGGCCGTTGATCGTGGGAGATCGTCCCCTCAACCTGGCGCTACGGTATAGCGGCATCTTTCCGTTCCAGTTCATGTCGGTCTTCCGCGACGACGGCGGCGGGCTGTACCTGATGACGTGTGATACCGAGGCGCACGAGAAGGTCTACTCGCTCGAAAAGACCGGCAACGGGGCTGAGGGCCGGGTCACGCTTGGCGTCGAGTGGAACCCGCGATCGTTAGGCCCGGGCGAGGTGTGGCAGTTGCCACCGGCGCGGATCGGCGTGCATGACGGCGACTGGCATGGCGCGCTTCGGGCGTATCGGCACTGGCTGGCAACATGGCAGCAGCCGAAAGGGCCTCGTCCGCGTTGGTTTCGTGAGGTGTTCAACTTCCGCCAAGTGTTTTTGCACTTCGCCCTGCCGACCCCCAGCGGGGCATTCGATCCGGCTTCGCGGCAGCTTCGACTGGTCCAGTCGGTCCGGCGCGACGCCGAAGCGTTCGGCGGGGTCGACTACGTGCATCTGTTCGACTGGGGCTGGACACCCACCGGCGGGCGTGTCGGCGATTACGAGCCCTGGGCGTACCTGGGCGGACGTGACGCGCTGCGCCGGCAGATCGCCGAGCTGCGCGAGGCGGGAATACCGACCGGATTGTATCTGGAAGGCTATCTGGCCGATCCGGTGTCGCAAATCGCCCGCCAGCACGGGGAGAGCTGGCGGATGCTCGACGCCGACGGAAAGCCTCATCAGCGTTACGCCCCGTCGCTTGCGATGTGCCCTTACGTGAAGCCGTGGCGCGATCACCTGGCCGCCACCGCTCGGCGCGCGGTCCAGCAGACGGGCGCCCAGGGCGTCTATTTGGACCAACTTGGATTCACCAACCAGTATCGGTGCTTCAGCGATCGCCATGGCCATCCGCGCGGCGCGAGGGTGATCCGTGGCGAGACGCAGCTACTCAGCCAAGTGCGCGCCGCGCTGCCGAGCAACGTCGTGCTCTACACCGAGGAGACACCGGTCGACGTTAACGTACCGTACCTGGACGGCAGCTTCACCTACGCGGTGTCGGTGGATGATGGCCTGTCGCCGGCTCGTGTGAATCTGACGCGCTTCGTGTGGCCCGACTTCAAGACCTTTGAAATCATCCGCTGCGACGCGCCGCTGGGCGATGATGTCGAGTCCGTCTGGCGCATCTTCTTCAACGGCGAAGGCATTTGGCTCGAAGGCGAAGAAGACGCATGGTTCACGCCGCGCGTGCTCGCCGCGATCCGGCGGACGCACGGCATCCTCCGCAAGTACCGCGAAGCATTCACGTCGGCCGACGTGCGACCGCTCGTCCCGACGCTTCAGGAGGGCGTCGTTGCCAATCGGTTCGCCACCCGAGGCACGACCGTCTGGACCGTACTGAACCACACGCAAAGCCCGATCGCCGGCCCCGTGCTCCGCGTGGAGCACCGGCCCAACACAATCTACCGCAACGCGATCACCGGCACGGTTCTGACCCCCACGACGTCGGACGGATGCGATAGCGTGCCATTGTCCCTTGAACCCGGGGGAGTGGGATGCATTGCGCGGACGGATGTCGAGAAATCAGGAGTCGTCCCAATCGACGAATGATCGCGGATGTCCCCGCGTCTCGATGCGCACAGCATCGCGCAAAGCCCGGCGCAAGGCTGGGCTGGTCAAAAAGCCGGAAGCTGAGTAATTTGGGGGGGAATTGGCATTGTAAAACTGTTGCGCAACTTCGTAATTCGTGGAGGTCCAAAACTCCCAAGAGCGA
>CAYOGX010001237.1:0-1760 GCA_964403235.1 uncultured Planctomycetales bacterium
ACGGGAACAACGCCGAGGGCGTGGCGGGCGTCTGTTACGACTGCCGGATACTGCCGGTCAAGATCTCCCAAGGCAGCAGTTGGGTCTCGGACGCCGGCATGGCCGATGCGATCGAGTTCGCCGCAGACAACGCCGACATCCTCAGCAACAGTTGGTCGAGCAGCGTTGCTTCGACGCCGATTCACGATGCGATCATCTACGCCGTGACCCAGGGACGCGGAGGAAGAGGCGCGCCGACCTTCTTCGCCTCGGGCAACAGCCGGATCGCCTACCAGCGCAACTTCAGCGACGGAATCGTGACGGGCCTGCCCGCGGCCACGTGGACGATTCGATTCGACTTTCGCAAGAACGACTCGCTTTCCTTCTATCACGACGCCGCGTTCATCGACAGCGTGCTCTTGATGAACGGGGACGGGAGCGTGGCCCACTACGAGGGATTCGAGACCGACAGCGTGCCGGGGGGTTGGACCGAGTGTTCGGGCTCGGACGCGGCCTGGATTGGATCGGGGGATCCGTACGTCTACTACGGCGGCATGGACGTGGGCTCCATCCGATCCGGCTCTATCGACGACCTCGAGACGTCCTGCGTTCAGTTCACCGCGACCACGACGGTGGGCGGCGGGCAGCTCTTTTTCCGCTACCTCCAGTCCAGCCACAATCTCGACCGCCTGTACGTCGAGATCGACGACGGCACGAATTCGGACGAGTACGCGATGTACACCTACCAGTCGGGCACGCCCCAAGAGGAGATCAAGTACCCCGCCCGCTTTGCCGAGACGATCGCCGTGGGCGCCTCGACCGACATGGACATCCGGTCGCCGTACTCACAGTACGGACCCGAGTTGGACTTCGTGGCCCCGTCCAGCGGCGGGTGGGCCCGCATTACGACCACGGACCGAACCGGCGCCGACGGGTACAACAACGGCTCCGACCCGAACGACATCGCCGACGCCGACTACACGAGCGAATTCGGCGGCACTTCCTCGGCGACACCACTGGCCGCGGGCATCGCCGGGTTGCTCTTGTCCGATCAGCCCTCACTCACAGCGGATACGGTTCGCCAGGTCCTCCGCGACACGGCCGAGGCGATCGGGCCCCTGCCGTATTCGGGCGGACGGAACGACCAGTACGGCTGGGGCCGGGTCAACGCGTACAATGTCCTGCACTCGGGGCTGGAGTGCTACTCCGACGTGGACTGCGACAACGGCCTTTACTGCGACGGCGCGGAGACGTGCGTCGACAACGCCTGCACGCCGTCGCCGGGAAGCCCTTGCACGGGCGCGTGCCTGACCGGCTTCTGCAACGAGGGAGGGGATTATTGTTACGTCGCCACCGGATGCTGGATCAACGAGACCTGCTATGACGATTGGTCCCACAACCCGGACAACCCGTGTCAGGTGTGCGATCCTGCCGTCCCCTACATTTGGACAAATGACGACGCGGCCGCATGCGACGACGGCGAGGACTGCACCTACGCCGACCACTGCTCGGGGGGCGTCTGCGTCGCAACTCCCTACTCCTGCGACGACGGGAAGTCCTGCACGCTCGACCACTGCAACGGCGACGGGACCTGTGACAATCCGATTCTGCCGATGAACTGCCTGATCGACGATGTCTGCTACAACCGCTGGGAGGACAACCCCGCCAATCCGTGCCAGGAGTGCCGTGACGACTGGGGCGTTTACTACGATACCCACTGGGGTTACGACAACGCGGCCTCCTGCTCCGACGACCTGTTCTGCACAACCGTCCACTACTGC
>CAYOGX010001238.1:0-1753 GCA_964403235.1 uncultured Planctomycetales bacterium
GCCGAGCCAACCTGACCTGACGGTGCGGATGCACTGCCTGATCTACGCAGAGCGGCAGGAGACGGAGGTCCGCGCAGTCGTGACAGGCGCCGACGGCGAGGTGGTGCTGGCGTCGGGCTTGAACAAGCTGCCGCGCGAAGAGTACTTCGCAGAGCCGGACAAGGGGTTCGCGGGCGTGTGGGGCTACCAGGAGGCCGTCATCGACGAGATCGGGATGGGGGTCATCGTTTCGCCGAAGGCCGTCGTGGGTCAGGTCGACCTGCCGGCAGAGCGGCGCGTGAAGGTCCGCACGTCTGACGGCGGCAAGTTACGATACTGGCTGATCGGCGATTGGCGTCGCGGTCGGCAGCATCCGGTCGCACCGACGACGGTGAACTGGCGGGGAGAGCTGGCGGCGCTCGCGGAGCTGCTGCTGAACGACGTGAAGGTGACCATCAGTCCGGTCGAGAAGCTGCGATGAGCGCTTCCTGTCTACGGGTCCGGCGTGCAGCGGGTGGTGGGTGGCCCACCTCTTCAGAGGTGGGGAGCACGAATTCCTTGCCGATTCGCGTCCCCCACGGCTGAAGCCATGGGCCACCCACTCATCAGATGACGGGTAACGCAACACCAGACTGTGGGTGCGACCATCGAACTGACATGATCATCGACGGCCACGTCCATATCGGCACGAGCAGTTACTTCCACATGTCGGCGGACGCCGATTGGCTGGTCCGCCAGGCGGACGCAGCCGGTTTCGACAAACTGTTCGTCACGGATCTCAACGCGCTGTTCTACGACATGAGCGAGGGGAACGACGCGTTCGCCCGGGAATTGGCCAGGTATCCCGACCGGCTGATCGGCTACGCGTCGGTGCCGACGCCGCGGCTGGGGCAACGGGCCGTCGACGAGGTGCGGCGATGCTACGAGACGCACGGCATGCGGGGTCTGAAGATCTATTCGCTGCCCGAGGCCACCATCGCCGAGCCGGGCACGTATCCGTTGCTCGAGGTGGCGGCCGAGCTCGACATGCCCGTGTTGGCGCACACGACGCCGGCCGAATGCGACCAACTGATGGAACACGTGCCGCAGGTGCGGCTGGTGATGGCCCATATGGGCGGGCATCCGTGGGCGTCCGGGGATTGGCATCGCGCGATCGCGGTGGCCAAGAGGCATGAGAACCTGCTGCTGGACACGGCCAGTTCGCAGATCGACAACGGCATGCTCGAGCTGGCGGTGGCGGGGCTTGGCGCGGCGCGCATCGTGTTCGGCACCGACATGCCGTTGCTCGATCCGTACACGCAGCTCGCCAAGGTCCAGGGCGCCGATCTGGACGACGACGCCAAGGCGCTCATCTTGGGCGGCAACTACGCGCGGATACTCGGTCTGAGATGAAACGGTTCGACGTTAACGCGTGTTTCGGTCACTGGTCCTACTGGGACCTGCACGACAAGACCCCGGAGGACCTGATCGCGCTGATGGACCGCAACGGGATCGATCGGGCGGCGTGTCTGAGCCTGCGGGGTGTTCTGCTCGATTGGCGGGCCGGCAACGCCGAGACGTTGGCAGCGGCCGGGCGATACCCGGACCGGCTGGTGCCGACGGCGACGATCGGCCCGTATCCCGGCGGCAGCGGCGACGAGCTGCGGAGGGTCCTCGACGCCGGCGCACGCGGCGTCCGCTTGTACCCGACGTTTCACAGCTACCGCCTGGACGATGCGTTCGTCGACGACGTCTGCACGATCGCGGCCGAGCGCGGCGTCCCGGTGATGATCCC
>CAYOGX010001239.1:0-1748 GCA_964403235.1 uncultured Planctomycetales bacterium
ATTGCTCTTAGCGGTCACAGGCAATACTGCAATCGTTCCGCTGCCGGCAGTGGCGTGGGTGTTGAAGGCAGCAAGACGAACATGCCCCGGCGTCATCAGATGTGCCGTTAGCGTCCAGCCTTCCGACGCCGGCCAGAGGCTGCCATAGGCAATGCTTGTCTCGTCGATGGAGAACAAAGCCTCATCGATGGAGACGTCGAAGGTTGCCGCAAGCACACCCTCGGCGTCATCCAGGGTCACCGGTACATCTACCTGCCCGCCGGGCGCGATCTTGAGATTCGCCGGAACGCTCAGCCATCGGGGCAGGCCTCCGACTGGGGCGATCTGAAGGGGCTCCTCAGGCAGAGCCGGAATCTCCGCTACCGTCAGCCCAACGGCGGCTCGGCTCACAAGGGTCGCATCCACAATATCAACCGCACCATCCCCCGAGACATCACCCAACAGACATGGATCAGTTAGTGGATACGCATCATAGCCGCTGTCGAGCCCATCGCCGACGCGTGCAAGCAATGCAGCGTCGGCAGCAAGGTACCTTGCGTCGCCGTCAGCGTCGCCTAAGTAAGCCACCGCATGATAGGCCGCGTCGCCTTGCGCAGCGATGTCTCCCTCATTAAGCTCGACGTCGGCCAGCCGGATCACTTGCGCAGCGCCATACGGAGCATCGTAGGGCACACGCGATTCAAGCGCGAACAGATCGAGATCGCCCCCCCAAAGCGGGCCCCCGGTCCCGTACAGGCTTATTTTGAGCGTGCCCGGTGTGGGCTCATGACTGAACAAGGTCCAGCCGACGGACAAATCGGGCGACGGCAGAACCGCATCGATCGTCAGCAGTTCCGGGTCGTACAGTAGGCGAACATCAACCGCCATGACACCGTCGGCGTGATCTAGGCGAGCGGTCAGCCGCTTGTCAACGGAGATCTCCTGCCCAGGGCCGAACACGAGGTCGGGCAATGAGACGGTCCGTGGCACCGTTGTGACTACGAAATCTGTTACATAGTCCCCTCCGGGAATGAGGTCACCGTCGCCGTCGAGCAAGTTCCCAGCCCGATCCTGCCAGGCGTCGTCGCCGCTCCGAAGCGTTACAGTGTAATGGTCCGGTTCCAGGATACCTCCCGTCTTGATGAATCGCATCGAATGGTCGACTTCGTTCCACACCATGGAACCAGTAACGGGACCAACGGTCGCACCAACCAACGTAACGTCGGGAGCATCCGTCCGCGCGAAACGACCTCCATAGAGGTTGATGATCGATCCGCCGGTTTCAGATACGATCTTCGGGAGCCTGTTAAACGATGCCGCGAATCCGTCGGCTGTTGTCTCAAAGCCGGCGACCTGGAACGCATTGTCCTCGACCTGAACCTCGATCGTCTCGGTGGCGACGCCGCCATCCTGGTCGTCGATCGTGACAAGTGCAGTATAGGTACCGGGTTCTGAATACATGTGGTACAACTCGAACGTCGCATCATCCACATCAACCGCCACCATGTCCGAGACGCTGTCGCCTTCATGCCAATCGTAGTCGACCGCGACAGTCCACTGATCGGCCCCCGGGTCAACAATATGGCCTACCGCTGTGTACGGCAAGCCAATAGACGCGGAGTTGATGGAAGTCAACTCAAGAGTCGGAGCGACGTTCGTAGCGAGAATCGTCGTCGAATACTCAGACTCCCCACCGTCTTTGTCGCGAATCACCATCCGCACGGTGTGCTCCCCCTCGTCGGCAAGGTATATCCCCGGAACCGTTGCTG
>CAYOGX010001240.1:0-1747 GCA_964403235.1 uncultured Planctomycetales bacterium
TGGCGTGCACGACGCCGACCGCGTGATCGCCGTCAGCTACCTGACCAAGGACATCTTGGTCAGCCGCTACGGCCTTGAGGAAAGCCGGATCGAGGTGGTCTACAACGCCATCGACACGGACGGCCACCGGATGGCCGACCACGCCCTGCCCAATATCCGCCGAGACGAGAAGATCGTCCTGTTCCTGGGCCGCATCACCATGCAGAAGGGCCCGGAGTACTTCCTCGCCGCTGCCCGCCGCGTCCTGGAGGTCATCGACAACGTCCGGTTCATCATGGCCGGCTCCGGCGACATGATCCGTCGAACCATCGAGCTCGCCGCCGAGATGGGCATCGGGCATAAGGTCCTCTTCACCGGGTTCCTCCGCGGCGACGACGTAACCAAGGTCTTCCGCATGGCCGACGTTTACGTCATGCCCTCGGTCTCCGAGCCGTTCGGCATCGCGCCGCTCGAGGCCCTCAGCCAGGACGTGCCCGTGATTATCTCGAAGCAGTCCGGCGTCGCCGAGGTGCTCACCCACGTGCTAAAGGTGGACTTCTGGGACATCAACGAGATGGCCAACAAGATCATCGCCGTGCTGAAGCATCCGCCCCTGCAATCGACGCTTCGCGAACACGGCAGCTTCGAGGTCCGCAAGCTGAGCTGGTCCGACGCAGCCGAGAGGTGCTTGGGCGTTTACGGCAAGGTGGTCGGCGCCGCCGTGTCCGTGAACGGTCGCGTGTAGCGCCGAGCCCGCGACCCCGCCAAACCGCCGCCAGTAGCACACGAACCCACTCGCAGCACACGGCCGCAGATCGCGGAATCGCGTCCAACCCGTCACGCTTGATGCAATGTCTGCGGCAACAGCCGGTTGGCCGCCCCTGCCCACGCCGCCCGCGCCATCCGCGCAGACAACCGGTGCCATCGGACCATGTGTTCGCCCAGGACCATCTTGACTAGAAGTGACATCCCGGTGTCACGACCCGAGACGACGATCCGCCGAAGCGCCAACGGGTCCGTGCCGGGATGGTTCCAACCGGCTACGACGGACGCCGCCGCCGTGTAGCCCGCCCGAGCCGCGAACAGCCGCTCCCTGGTCTCGAACCGACCGTACGGGTACGCGAGCGTCCTGACCTCGTGCCCCAGCAGCTCGGACAGTCGCGCTCGCGACCGCACCAGCTCGTCGGACAACGCCGTCTCGTTCAACGCCGTCATATCCCAATGGGCGCATCCGTGCGATCCGAAGTCGACGCCCCCCGCGTGCATTCGTCGGATATGATCGGCCCCCATCAGCAACTGTGGACCGGACGGCTCGGTCTGCATCCATTCGCTCGTCTTGCCGATTCGATCGCTGACCAGGAACACCGTGGCCGGCATGCCGCGACGTCGAAGGACCGGCCACGCCAGCCGATACGTATCCAGGAACCCGTCATCGAACGTGATGACGAAGCTTCGGTTCGGTACAGGCTGCCCGTTGCGAACATAGCCGATGAGCCGATCAAGCGAGATGCACATGTAACCCGCGTCGGCCAGATACCCGAGCTGTCGGTCAAAGCGCGTCTGCGAGACGGCCGCAGCCGGATCGATCTGCTCGCCAGACCGCGCCATCCTGTGATAGAGCAGAACCGGAACGCGTGGCGCTCCGTCGGGCCAGCGCGTGAGCCGCGATGCATCGGCCAGTTTGATCAGCTTGCGTGGGTGCACGGTGCGTTGCTATTCCAGCCTGCCGGTTTGGCGCTGCCACTCTACGCCGCGGGGCAGGCCGGCC
>CAYOGX010001241.1:0-1746 GCA_964403235.1 uncultured Planctomycetales bacterium
GAATCTCCGTTCCAACGAGTTCCAATTCGAGACCGAGGGAATCTCCAAGAAGCTCAAGGTTGCTGTCCCCGGCAAGCCAAGGTGTGAAGTCGCTGGACTCGCTCGGCCAGACTGTCCGCGCGTCAACGATACTCAATTCTCCTAACGAAGCGGTCACGTTGCGCTCCTCACTTGACAAGTGGATCACACCAAGGCATCCATCTCCATCCGGGCCACCTCGAACCCGGCCGCCTTCACTTGCATCGCTGCGGAGCGGATCGCCTCCTCCAGGGACTCGGCTTCGCGGTCGAAGGCGACGTAGGTGACGCCCTCGCGAGTGACGACGGTGCCGTCGTCGCATCCGGCCTCGTACAAGGCGTCGCAGTCCTCGTTGGTGACCTCGGCGACGGCCAGAACGACGGAGAATGCATATGTTCTCTTCATAGTAGGTGGCCTTCACCACATCCGCGCCACCGGATACAGGTCAAACGCCGGATCGCTGCTTATCACCGGCACGCTCTCAACCATCGCTTGGGCGATCAATAGCCGGTCGAAAGGATCGCGGTGGTGAAACGGCAACGTGGCAACGACGGCCGCATGCGCCACGGTGATCGGCAGGACAGTCAGGTCGTTTTCCACAAGCTGGCTCTCCATGAATTCGGCGAAGTCCTCCGCAAGCGTGTACTTGCCGAGACTGATCTTGATGGAGATCTCCCAATAGCTCGCCGGGCTGACAAGCGGGTCGTTCGCGGGGTCCGTGATCAGCGACCGCGCGTCGACGCTGAGCTTGGCGTCGTCCAACAGGAACCACAACAGCGCGTGCGTGTCGAGCAACAGCTTCACGGAATGTACTCTTCGAAATCGCGCAGGTGTGCCTCATCCTCTTCGACGATCGTCAGCTTGCCGATCGCGCTTCCCGGCTGGCGGGGCTTTCGGGCGTTGGGCGATTCGGCCACGAGCCGGGCGACCGGGCGATCCTTCTCAACAATCACGATTTCTTCGCCCGGCTTCAGCTCGGCGATCAATCCGGCCAGATTGGCCTGGGCTTCCTTGAGCGTTACGGTCGTCATCGCTGTGTTCCTGCCACGAGCGTTGGTGCTCACGCCCTCTGTTTGCCCATTGTATCGGAAGACGCGCGGCTGTGCCGCCCCTTCGGGGCTGCGTTTCCCGGGCCCCTCAGATCCAGGGGCTGACGCCCCTGGCTACTGGCTTTCGTCCCCCCGGGACTTGCCGTGCGGACCGCTCATACCGTAGCCCACGCCTTGCTACAGTCCCTCGATTGCCACGTGCCCGCCGTCCACCACATCCATCGTCAACCGGCTGCCGCGAAGGAGTGACATGCCCACGAGCGCCGCGCCTCTTGCCTCGGAAACGAGCACCTCTCGCGGCTCTCCGTGCCAGATGACCGTGGCCAAGTAGACACTGAGCACAAGATCACTTCCGTCGGCGAGCATCCCACGGCGGTGACCCGCGAACGGCAGATCGAGCGCCGCGATCAACTGGCTGGGCAGGGTCAGGTGGCCATTGTAGCCGGTGTCGATAACCGCCTCGACGCGCCGGGGCCATTCGGAGGGCCCAGCAACCTCGATCCGTATGATCGCCTCGCGGTCTGCTGATACTTCACCGGTGATCATCGCTCATCCGTCGCGAGGTGTCCGCCGAGGCGATAGGCCGTCGGGTAGCCGATCCGCAGACCATACAGGACGGCGTCCGGCCGTTTGGCAAGGGCCCGTTTGGTCGCGGTGACGTCGTCCTTGTCGATTTCGG